>NZ_LZTC01000012.1:0-64733 GCF_001665905.1 Gordonia sp. 852002-50395_SCH5434458 | reverse complement strand
CGACGAAACAAAAACTAGCAACACCCAGACCCAAAGACCTGAGCGTCACAAAAATAAATCATCACATAATCCAAAAAACTTGGACACACGATGCCAAAATATGGCATCAAACAATTCATCACACACTATCGAGTTCTCAAAGAACGCACACCCACTGGCGCTACCCCTGAAAAGGGCTTGACCAGCAAGCTTGTTCCGTTTGGAGGATGTTGACCCCGTCTCCGGAGCAACTCTTCCAGTCTACCAGACACTCTCGGCGATCCGCAACTCCGTGTTGTTTCTCGTTCGGGAGTCATCTGGTTCCCGTGATCTCGCTCCGGGCGCGCAAGGCACCCGGTGTGATTTCTCGGGGGTTGGTCTGCGCTGAACCCGGTTTCCCTTCCCCGTGGCTCTCCCTCTCAGGAGGCCGTCCGGGGCGGCGCCGTGGCGCGCTGACTCGAAGAAAGTTACGCAATGCGTCGGCGAGGGTCAAATCGCCTGGTCAGCACGCACGCCTACACACGTTTCCGCAGGTCACGAGTGGTCAGGCCCTGCCCCGCAGCGTCGAATTCTCGCCCGAACCCCCAAAATCCACGAATGTGATCTGCATCATTCTGCGGTGGCCGGCTGTCTTTCGGCGTCCCAGTGGACCTTGCGCGCGGCGTCTACCAGCGACTTCATCGACACTCGTCCGAGACGGAAACCCATACTTTCGGTCAGTGACCTCGTCTGACAGGTCAGTTACGCGTGCGGCGGCCGGCTCCTACCGTTCGAGGTATGACCATCGCCCCAGAGTTCAGGAGCGCAGACACCAGGAGCGCGGGCACACCTACGACCAGCACCATCACCGTGCGTCGGGCCGAGCCGGCTACCGGGGATCTCGCTGCCGAGGGCTTCCGACGATGCGGTTCGCTGTGGTGGCGTCGGACTACTACGCAGGATGGAACCACGTCGGTCGACATCCGCCATCCGTTCACCAGCGATCTGATCTCCGACGATGTCATGGTGACGGCCCTGATCTGCCTCGTCGAAGACGGCGCGCTCGCCGGTCAGTGGGAGTTCGAGGAGGCCGCGGTCGGACTGATTCGGTCGTCTGCCGCCTCCGACGACGTCGCGTGGGCGTCGTTCTATGACAACTCGCTGCGAGATCTCGTCACCGGTATCGCCTCATTCAGCCCCGTCCATCGTCGAGCTCGTAGCCTGGTCTCGGGTTCTGGCGTGTTGGAGGTCGGCTGCTGCTTCGGGCTCTTCGCACTGCAGTGCGCCGAAAGTGGACTCGAGGTCAGCGCGTGCGACATCTCGTCTGGTGCGATCAACCTTCTGCGGGCGACCGCCGCGCGACGTCGAACTGTTGTCGACGCGATTGTTGCGAACGCGACCGATCTCCCCTTCGCCGACGATTCCGTCGACACCGTCACCCTCATTCACCTGCTCGAACATTTGTCACGTGACGAAAGAGAGCGAGCGCTTGCAGAAGCTCTGCGGGTCGCTCGGAGGCGCGTGATCGTCGCCGTCCCCTACGAAGACGAGCCGAGTCCACACTTCGGGCACCTCAGCTGCCTGCGTGAGTGCGACCTCGTCGAGTGGGCAGGACACGTCGATCATGCGGGCGCGGAGATACTCGACGACCACGGCGGCTGGTTGATCCTCACCCCTCGAGCCGATTAGTCCCGACGGCGCAATTCACAAGCGACACCACTCCACAAGCAGCCTCAGCTCACGAGCGGGCCGCGACTCAGATGAGGCCCCGCTTGCTGGCGATGTAGACCGCGTCGGTGCGTTTGGTGACCCCGAGTTTGCGAATGATGTTGCGAATGTGGAACTTCACCGTCGATTCCGAGATGAACAGCGTCTCGCCGATCCGCTTGTTGCTCAGTCCGTCGGCCAGGAGCCGGAGCACCTCACGCTCACGCTCGGTCAATGCCTCGGGACTCTCTCCGCCGCCCGATACCGTCCGCAGCACGATTGCCGCGCTTCGCGGATCGAAGGCGCTGCCACCACCCGAGACGGCCTGAATCGCCCGCACGAGTTCGGTCGTATCGACATCCTTGACCACGTATCCGCGTGCCCCGGCCTTCACCGCACGCACGACGAGGTCGTCGTCGAGGAACGTGGTGAGCACCAGACTGGCCACATCACTGTGCCGCTGCGCGATCTCGGTGATGAGTCGCAGCCCCTCGTACTCGGTGCCCGCCGTCAGCTTGAGATCGACGACGACCACGTCTGGGCGGCACCGTGCGACTTCTGCGAGCGCGTGATCGAACGAACCAGCTTCTCCGACAACGGATATCGTGTCCTCACGCTCAAGCAGTGAGCGTATGCCCGCCCGTAGCAGCGCATGGTCGTCGACCAGCATGGTCCGAATCGAGCCGGTACTGACCTCGGTGGAATTCATCGCACAACCTCCTCGTGTCGAGACCCTGACCCGCTCCGCGTGTGACCTGTCGACGCCGACCCGACGTCGGGCAATGTGGCTGCAATGCGTATCCCACCGAGTCGCGAACGACGTACACGGACCTCGCCACCCAACTGATCCGCCCGCGCGGCCATGTTGGCCAGTCCCCGGTGCCTGCCGGCGAGGTCGCCGAGCATCGCCGCACGCATCACTCGCCGAAGATGCCCGGGATCTCCCGCGCCGTCGTCGTCGACAGCCAGGCCGACGTGATCGTCGGCGTAGGTGAGGACCACGCGCGCAGTCTGTGCCCCGGCGTGCACCGCGGTGTTGAACAGCGCCTCGCCCGCGATCCGCAGCACGGCGTGCTGCACGTCATCTGGGACATCACGCGGGCGTCCGACGACGCGGACGTCGGTGTCGAGATCGGCGGGCATGTGCATCGAACACAGTTCGTCGAGCACCTCGCCGAGACTCAGCCCCTCCACCGACGGTGACTGGTTGAGCGCGTAGATGACCGATCGCAATTGTTCGACGGCGTCGCGGGTCAATTTCCCCGCAACCTCGAGACGCGCCGCCGTCGCGGCGTCGGACTCGATCCGACACACCTCGATCTGAACGCCTGCCGACAGCACCGACTGCGTGACGGAGTCGTGGAGTTCGCGGGCGATGCGCTCGCGTTCCTCTGTGACCAGTCGCTGACGCATCACGGCGGACAATTCTCGTTGTGTCCGTTGAAGTTCCGCGTTTCGGACGGCAAGGTCTGTCGCCTGCTCGCGCGCCTTTGAGTAGGCATCCTCGGCACGCGCGAGCTGATGTCGGCTCTCCTCGAGTAGCGAGGCATTCAGGAGGGCGACCATCGCCTGTCTGGCGAGAATGCGCATCACGACGAGATCGGCGGAGTCGACGACATGATGATCCGGGGTCCACGCCGAGAGTCCACCGACGACGCGGCCGTCGAGGTGCACCGGCACATGGAGGTGATGCGCTGCGACCACCGGTCGGCTCAGCTCACCCATCTGATTGCGGAGGACGTCGTTGAGCCGATTGAGCACCTCGTCGGGAAGGTGACTCGGTGTGCGCGCGGCTTGCACGCCCTCGAAGGCATAGATGGTTCCGTCGCCGCTCATCATCAGGTGCCGTGGCCCCGTGCGCTCGAGTTCGCCGTCGCTGAGGGCAAAGACCACCCAGTCGGCGTCAAGGTGTTCACGCACGGCACGGACCACCGAGAGGACGAGGTTTTCTGGGCCTTCGGCGGTTTGCACGAGCGCGCGCGAGATGCGGTCGAGCGCGCCGACCACGCGCGTGAGTCGCTGCTCGACGCCCCGATACTGCGCATAGTGCGAGCCCTTGACCGAATGCAGCCCGACGAGCGAGTCCAGCTCGGGTCCGTACTGTCCAGACCCGTCAACTCCAGACCCACCAGCCCCTGATGCTTCAACGCCAGGCCCGTACCCCTCGGGCTGGGCGCCGGTGGTCACAGCGCCTCGCGATAGATACGCGCGACGTCGTCTGCGGTCGGTTTGCGCGGGTTGGTCGTCATGCAGGCGTCGAGCAGCGCGTTCGCGGTGAGCACCGCGACATGTTCGTCGCGCACACCGAGCGATCTGAGGTCGCCGGGCAATCCGACCCTGCGCGACAACGACGCGACCTCGTCAGCGAGTCGCTCGGCGACGGCATGGGGCGAGCCACCCCGGACACCCACTGCGTCGGCGAGTTCGACGTAGGGCGTCGGGTCGATCTCCGCGTTGAAGCGGATGACATGCGGCAGGAGGACAGCGTTGATCGCACCGTGCGCGGCGTCGCACAGTCCCCCGACGGGGTGGCTCATGGCGTGGGTGGCCCCGAGGATCGCGTTGGTGAACGCCATGCCCGCCTCGAGCGCGGCGTACGCCATGTCGGTTCCGCTGTCGGGATCCGACGGATCGTCGACAAACCTCTCGATGCTGCGCCACGCGGTGCCGATCGAGCTCAGTGCTGCGCGATCGCTGAGCCGATTGTGCGCAAGCGATGCGTACGCCTCGAGGCAGTGGGTGATGGCGTCCATGCCCGACTGCGCGGCCACATCTGCGGGAAGCGAGGCAAACGTGCGTGGGTCGACCACAGAGACGTCGGGCACCAAGCCGCGACCGATGATGGTCACCTTGGTCATGCGGTCGACGTCGTTGACGATGCAGAACTGCGAGACGTCCGAACCACTTCCGGCCGTGGTCGGTGCCGCGATCAACGGTGGCAGTGGCCGTCGGGCACGATCGATCCCCTCGTACTCCAGGATGTGTCCGCCGTTGGCGGCCAGAATCGCGATCCCCTTGGCCGCGTCGATCACCGACCCACCGCCGAGAGCGACGATGCCGTCGGCGCCGCTCTCCTCGTACCTCGCGAAGCCCGCAACGATCTCGGGAGCCCGCGGGTTTGCCGATACGTCGGTGAACGACGACACCGACAGTCGCTCGGAGTGAAGTGCTTGTGCCAGTTGGGGATACCACGGAGTCGCCACGAGTCCGCGGTCGGAGACGATCAGTAGGCGACGCATGCCGAGGCCCGCGGCCGCGCGTGGTACCTCGGCGAGCGACCCGGGCCCGATGATGATCTCCGGTGTGTGGAACTTGGCGACGTGCACGCCGCCGCCGCGCGCCGCCCGCGTATCCCGAACAGTGCTGGGCGCGCGGGTGTCGACGACGTCAGTCCCCACGCCTGTCACCTACCCATCGCAGCGTTGTCTTCCGGCCCGAATCCTACGCGCGATGCCATCACTCACGCGCCCGAAGCCGCAACCGAGACCTGCTCCAACTCGGCGAGATCGTGCACGACGTTCACGCGGTCGCAGTACGTCGCGTATGCGGGGAGATCGCACGAACCTAGGCCCCACGAGTAGGCGGGCTCAGGCGTCAGCCAAATGGTTTCGCGCGCACGTCGACTGATCTCCTCGAACGCGCCGAGGTTCGGATCCTTCCCGTTGTTGCGACCGTCGCCGAGCACGATGACCGTCGTCCTCCTGGTGATGGCGCCGCCGTACTCGTCGAGGAAGGTCTGCAGCGCGTTGCCGTAGTCCGAATCGGCGTCGACGTCGAGCACACCGCCCGCCGGGAGCCCGGACACGACCAGCGACAGCGCCTCCTCGGCCGGGTGCTCGGCGAAGAGATCGGTGATCTCGACAAGGTCGGACACGAAGGCGAACGATCGGACGTGCGCGACCATGCTCTGCAACCCGTGGACGAGTTGCAGGGTGAACCGCGTCGTCGTACGCACCGACAGCGAGACGTCGGCGAGGATCAACAGGCTCGGTCGGTCCTCGACCTTGGCGACGGTGATCGGTCGGAACGGCACGCCGTCGAATCGAAGGTTGGCGCGCATCGTGCGTGCGGCGTCGACCGTGCCTCGTGCAGCCACCTTTCGTCGCGATCGCGGTGCGCCGTGCAGGCTGCGGATGAGTCGACGCACGGATTCCTCGAGGCTTGCGCGCTCCTGCTCGCCGATCGCGTCACGCACGCTCGCCTTGATCTCGCGGTCCTCGAGCTCGTGGTCGGTGGCCATCAGTTGCTCGAGGTGATCGCGAAGTTTCTCCGGTAGGCCGTCGAGCAGACCCGCGAGCGCGCTGCGCAGGGCCGCGAGTTCCTCGGGGTCTGGTTGCGCTCCATCGAGTCCCTCGGTGTCGTCGAGCCAGTCGAGCAGGGCCATCTCCTGAGCGACCGACAGCTCGGCATCGAGTTGTGTTGCGTTGCCGCTCACCAACTCTCCCGGCCGGCCCGGATTGTGCAGCCGGGACACGGTGAGCTGGACCCGCGCGGCCTGCTCGGAGTTCGGAACCGAATCGGCTGACAGGACGATCTCGTCGGTCAACGACGCCATGTCGAGTTTGTTGGCCTCCTGGTGGAGGTTGTACTGCTCGGCAAGATCTTCGGGATCGAAGTACTGCCGGATGTTCGACGGCGGTCCGTGACTGTGTCCCTGCGCGGGAGTCTTGCTGACCTCGTCCGAGAGCGTGTACTCCTCGAGGTCGCCCTCGTCGGAGAGGTCGTCGTGTGTGTGCGAATGACCTTGTCCGCCATCGTCTTCGACAACAGGTCGCAGTGCGAAGAACCTGTCGAAGACCCGCGCGAACGTGTCCTCGTCCCGACGATCCTTGATCAGACAGGCCTGCAGCGCAGAGCGGAGCAACTCGCGATCGGCGAGGATCTCCGCCGTGGCAACGGCAGCCATCGCGTCCATCGCCTCCGACACCCCGATCCGCACGCCGTGCAGGCGAAGCAGACGGATGAAGCGGTGTACGGCACCTTCCATCAGCGCACTCCCCCGCTAGACCGGCCGCTTGCGCGCACCGCGAGCGTTGAACGACCTGCTCCCCTGCGACGCGCTGACGGTGCGCGTTCCGGCGTCACTCTTCGCCCCGGGCGACCCGTAGTACTCATCTCCGTGGCGGCCGGGCTCGTCCTTCGCCGCGCGGCGAGCTTTTCCGGACCTGTCGGCAGACGCGTGATCATGATCGTGGTCGTGATCGTCGTGACCATGCGAATGACCCGGCCCGTGGGAGTGGCCGTGCGAATGTCCGTGGGAGTGAAGGTGATCGGGCACCTGAGCGTTCGGGTCGACGAGCCGTGGCAGCGCGTCGAGTGCCCGGGTCAGGTCTCTGTCGTACTTCACCACGACGTTGGCCGTGGCCGACAGCAGCTCCGCACTGAGCTCGTCTGCGCCGAGCACGGCGAGGGTGCGCGCCCAGTCGATCGTCTCGGAGATACTCGGCGCCTTGCGCAGATCGAGATCCCTGAGCCCGCGGACGATCTCGACGAGTTTGGCCGCGAGGACGTCGGCGAGGCCGGTGTCCTTGGATTTGATGATGTCGAGTTCGCGCGCGGCGTCGGGATAGTCGAGCGACAGGTGCAGGCAGCGTCGTTTGAGAGCGGCGGACAGATCGCGAGTGTTGTTGGAGGTCAACACAATCATCGGCTGGTGCGTGGCCACGAAGGTACCGATCTCGGGAACCGACACCTGGTATTCGGCGAGGAGTTCGAGCAGCACAGCCTCGAGCGCCTCGTCGGCGCGGTCGACCTCGTCGATCAGCAGCACGACGGGCTTCTCGGATCGCACCGCCTCCAACAGCGGGCGGGGAGCGAGGAATCGCTCGGAGAAGAAGACGCTCTCCTCGGCGCCGATACGGTCGACAGCCTCCGACAACGACGCGGCGTCGGCGACCACCTGACTGATCTTCTCCCGCAGCACCTGCGTGTAGAGCAGTTGCTTGCCGTAGTCCCACTCGTAGAGCGCTGTGGTCTCGTCCTGGCCCTCGTAACACTGCAGGCGCAACAGTTCTCGTCCCGTGACGTCCGCGAGAGTCTTGGCGAGCTGCGTCTTCCCCACTCCCGCAGGCCCTTCGAGCAGCACCGGTTTGCCCAATCTGCTCTGCAGGAAAACCGTTGTCGCCAGGCGTTGGTCGGCGAGGTAGCCGGCATCGGCGAATCGGGTCACCACGTCGTCGACATCGGTGAAGTGTGAACGGTCAGCGGGGTCGGCCCCCGCGGCGGATGTGCTGTCGTCGGTTGCGGCGAAGTGCACGGACATCGGCGTCTCCTGTGCTCGGAAGGGAGGTGGTGCGGTGACGGGCTTGCGTAGGGGGTGGAGCCGGATGACGGATTCCGCTTTGGGGCAGCGGAATCCGTCATCCGGGGCCGTGCCCGCACGGTCGAGCCGTGCGGAGTTCTTCCCGACCTACGGCAGAAGCTCGTCGAGGTCGCCGTTGACGCAGTGCTCGACGACCGGCCGGACCGTCTCGAACGTGCACTCCTTGGGGTTGCCGGGCGTGCACGCGTCACCGAGGACGTGGTTGGTCAGTGCGTCGATGGTCGCGGCGTCGGTGGTGATGTCGGGACGACCTTCGTAGAACTTCGTCGGGCCCTGGCCGAGTCGGTTCTTCGGGTACGAGTCCTGCTTGACGTCGGCGAAACGCTCGACGATGCCCACGTCACGGAGCAGGCGAATCGCGGCGCCGAGAGCGGCATCGGCAGCCTGCACCTTGGTCATGCCGTGGGTATCGACACCCATCGCCTCAGCCATGTCGGCGTAGCGCTCGTACATCGCCGGCATGTTGAACGCCCAGACGCGGGGCAGGGCGATGGCGTTGTTCAGACCGTGGTGGGTGTCGAAGAAGGCCGACACCGCGTGACTGATCGAGTGGATGATGCCGAGGCCGCCGGAATTGAACGCCTGTGCAGCGATGTACTGCGCGTACATCATTCCCTCGCGACCCTTGAGGTCAACACCGTTCCACGTGGCCTCGCGCAGGTTCTCGGCCGTCATCTTCACCGCGTAGAGGGCGTTGCCCATCGACGGCGGGAAGTTGAGCCGCGAGACGTACGGCTCGGAAGCGTGTGCGAGCACGTCGAAACCACACTGTGCGGTGAAGGCGACCGGGCAATCGTAGTAGAGGACCGGATCGTCGATGGCTAGTGTCGTGACAGCCGCGTCATCGAACGCAACGTACTTATGCGGCTTGTCGGGATCTGTCGTGGTGTCGGTGATGACGTATGCCCACGAAGTCTCCGAACCCGTTCCGGCAGTCGTGGATACGGCGATGTGCGGCGGATTCTTGGGATTCTCGCTCTTGTTGAAACCCTCGAACTCGTTGACATTTCGTCCATCATGGGCGACGGAGATACGGGCACCCTTACAGGCATCGTGCGCGGAGCCGCCACCGATCGAGATGAACGAATCGCACTGCTCGGAGTTGTAGAGCGACACCGCGTCCATGACGTTGTAGTCCTTGGGGTTGGACTCGACCTTGTCGTAGAGCACGACCTCGAGTCCGTGGTACTTGCACGACTCGACGATCTTGTGGACCGTGTCGCTGCCACGCAGGCCGGTCGTCATGATGAGCGTCTTCTTGAAGCCGAGCTTGAGCGCCTCCGGCCCGATCATCTCGTGCGCGCCGGGGCCCATCATGGCGCGCGGAAACGGATGAAATTCCTTGATGGGGAACGGCTTGAGTAGTTCGTCTACCTGCATTTCTGACCTGACCTTCTCGATGCTGCCGACACACGTGGCGTCGGGAGTGGGTGAGCGATCGAGACGTTACGCGCGTCACACCCGGCCTCAGAAGTGCTTTGCGACCGAACCGTCCGATACTGCCGCCAGTACTGACCCCCGGCCGGGTCGGCACCTGACCTTCCGGACAGGTACCCACCTCAGCGTTGACCGGCCCTCGCGCGCCGCAACGTCTCCGCGTCGAAACCCCACGGCAGTTCGAGCCGATGCGCGGCCAACAGTGTGGTGTCGGCAAGGATCGCGTCGACGGAATCGTCGGCGACGACGCGCCCGTCGTCGACGATCACCGCTCGGTCGCACAACTGTGCCGCATACGGCAGGTCGTGGGTGACGACGAGCATCGTCGTGTCGAGCGTGAGCAGGGTGTCCGCGAGTTCACGCCGTGCCACCGGGTCGAGGTTCGCCGAGGGCTCGTCGAGCACCAAGATGTCTGGGCGACAAGCCAATACGGTCGCGAGGGCGCCTCGTCGACGCTGTCCGCCCGACAGGTGGTGGGGACTGGCGTCCGCGTGCCGCGTCATCGACACCGCCTCGAGCGCCTCGGCGACCCGCCGCGCGAGTTCGGGTCCTTCGACGCCGAAGTTCGCGGGACCGAAGGCGACGTCCTCGGCGAGCGTCGGCATGAACAGTTGATCGTCGGGGTCCTGGAACACCAGACCGACGCGCCGTCGCACCTCGCGCAGCGTCGACTTCCCCACCGGTGAGCCATAGATCGACACCGAACCCGACGTCGGCAGGAGCACGCCGTTGAGCGCAAGCATCAGGGTGGTCTTTCCCGCTCCGTTGGGGCCGAGAACTGCCACCCGCTCGCCCTCGGCGACCGACAGGTCGATGCCGTCGAGCGCGAGATGTCCATCGGGATAAGCGAATCGGAGGGCGCGGATGTCGATCGCGTTCATGCCAGACTCCACGCTGTGGCCGCCACCACGACGGCTGCTACCGCGGGAAGCAACACCAGCGTCCACTGCGCAGACGTCGCGCGCGGCGACGTCGCCACGCCGGGCATGTCGGGGATCGCTCCGGTGAACCCCCTCGACATCATCGCGAGGTGTACTCGCTCGCCACGTTCGTAGGAGCGCAGAAATACCGATCCGATGCTCACGGCAACAGCCTTGGCCTGATGCAGTGCGCGCGGAGAATCACCTCGGGCGGTGCGCGCGATCTGCATGCGCTTGACCTCCGCGGACAGCAGATCCACGTACCGCAGCATCATGACGAAGATCGGCGTGATCGTGCGCGGAACCCCGAGCCTGCTCAGCGCGACGGGCAGCTCGCGAGCAGGGGTCGTCGCAGCGAAGGTCAACGACGCCGCGACACCGAGCGTGCCCTTGACGACGATTCCCCAAGCCGCGTAAAGCCCTGCCACGGAAAGGGATACGCCGACGACATCGACGCGACGCCCACCTTCGGCGAACGGCAGAAGCACGGCGAGGACGACAAACGGAACCTCGATCAGCATCCGTGGAAGGATCCACCGGATCGGAACGCGGGCGAGCTGCCACACGACGAGCACGATGGCCGCGAAGCCCAGATAGGGCCAGAACATTTCGCGCGGCGTCGCGACCACGGCGAACACGAACACCACGAGGCAGACCAGTTTGACTTCGGTCGGCGCGCGGTGCACACGCGAGGTGACGTCGCGGTAGAGCGGATGTGCGTGCCCGGCGCCCATCGTCAGTCGTTTGCCTGCGCTGGCGCGACGCTCGTTCGACGGGCGCGGGCGATCAGCCAGAACGCGCCGACCGCCACCGCGAGAGTGACGAGCACCCCGATGATCCCGGCGATGCCGTTGGTGTACTGAGCACCCTTCACCGCATATTCGGCGAGCGGCGACGTCGACATCGCGTGATCGGTGGCGTGCTGTGCGATGCAGGTCCCCTTCAGCTCCTCGACGCCGTTGACCGTGACGGTCTGACAACCCTGCAGAGTGGCCGAATCGAGACCGTCTGGCGAGCTGCTCGCAAAGTAGGACAGCAGTCCCGCGATCAGCAGCGCAACCACGGCGAACAGGATGAGGAAGTGTCGACGCCGCACTCGTGGCGGGCGCGACTCTGACGCGGCGATACTCATGCCGCCACCTCGATTCGCTCGGAGGCATCGCGTTCGCGCCGCAGCAGGTAGACGAGGTCGGGACGCGCTTTGGCGACGGCGACGACAGTCACCGCGGTGATCAGCCCCTCACCGATTCCGATCAGGATATGGGTGCCCCACATGTAGCCCGCGACAGTCGTCAGGGACGTCATCGCGGCACCGCCGATCGCGTACTCGATGACGAATCCTGTTGCAGCGGAGACGGTTCCACACAACGCCGCAATGAACGCGATCGCGCCGAGCCGCGACACCCCGTGGCGTCGGAAACGCAGGAGTCGCGACAACCCGACTGCGACGCCGTACCCGACGAACGTCGAGATCAGGGCCATGTTGGTGATGTTGGCTCCGAGCGCGGTGACGCCGCCGTCGGCGAACAGCAGACACTGCACCACGAGGACGATCGCGATGCACAGTGCACCGGTGTACGGCCCGACCAGAATGGCAGCGAGCGTGCCACCCAGCAGGTGCCCGCTGACGCCGGGCAGGATAGGGAAATTGATCATCTGGACGGCGAAGATGAACGCGGCGACGAGTCCGGCCATCGGTACGGCCTTCTCGTCCAGATCGGTCCGTGCGCGCCACGCACAGAATGCGAGTCCCGCGGCGGCGACGACACCAAACAGAATCGACGTCTGCGCATTGATGATTCCGTCGCTCATGTGCATGGCGACGACGGTGGTGGACATTGAGCGGTGTCCCTTCAACGGGTGAACACGAGTGTGCCGTCAGACCCGTTGGCGTGCAGTCCGAACGAACACGATGCGTCAGACGTTAGGTCCGGCACCGACATCTGTCCACTTATTCAGATGTTGAAGCGGGCAGACTATCCGAACGGCCAGGTGTGACACTGGCCACACGACGCTCCTCGACGACCGACCTGCCTGTTGCCTAGGAGGGCGGGTTGTGGCCAGCACCGATCCAGTGCAGAAGATCGTGGACCGTCTCGTCGTCGAGCCGATAGCTCACCGATCGTCCGACGCGTGTCGACGTGACCCAGCCCTGATGGCGCAGCACGCGCAGCGCCTGCGAGACCGCCGTCTCGGTGCGCCCGACCTCGGTGGCGATGTCGCCGACGATGATGCCCGGATGCCGGTGCAGCAGCAGCAGGATCTCCAGTCGGTGCGGGTCCGACAACAGGTCGAACCTGGTGGACCACTCCGCGATGTCGACGCCGCGAGCGTGCTCAGTGTCGGCCATGTACTTACCCGGTGACGCGTTCGATCTCGCCGCCGAGGCTCCGCAGATTCTCGACGAAGTGCGGATACCCCCGGTCGATGTGCTCGACGTCGTGCACCTCGGTCACCCCGTCTGCGACCAGGCCGGCGAGGACGAGACCTGCACCCGCGCGAATATCCGAACACCACACGGGCGCGCTGGAGAGCCTCTCGATGCCACGAATGACCGCGTGATGGCCGTCCGTACGTGCATCCGCACCGAGGCGAACCATCTCCTCGACGAAGCGGAATCGCGCCTCGAAGACGTTCTCGGTGATCACCGACATCCCCTCGGCGATCGACGCCCAGCCGATCGCCATCGGCTGCAGGTCCGTCGGGAAGCCGGGGAACGGCAGCGTCGAGACGTTGACGGCGGTTGGCCTCCGGTCATGGCTGACACGGAACCCATTCGGATGCGTCTCGACGCGGGCCCCGGTGTCGACGAGCTTGTTCAACACCAGCTGCAGGTGGTGGGGATTGACGCCGTTGACCGTGACGTCGCCGCGGGTCATCACCGCGGCGATACCCCACGTCGCGCCGACGATCCTGTCGCCGACCACCCGGTGGGTGGTGGGATGCAGCCGCTCGACGCCGGTGACCGTCAACGTCGACGTCCCCGCGCCCTCGATCCGCGCACCCATCTGTTGCAGCATCACGCACAGATCGACGATCTCGGGCTCACGGGCAGCATTGTCGATGACCGTCTCACCCTCGGCGAGCACCGCGGCCATCAGGATGTTCTCCGTGGCGCCGACCGAAGGGAATTCGAGTGCGATCGGGGCGCCGACGAGCGCGTCGGCCTCGGCGACCACACAGCCGTGTTCAATCGAGCTGTGCGCGCCCAGCGCGCGCAACCCCGCCTGATGCATGTCGAGTGGTCGGGAACCGATCGCATCGCCACCGGGGAGAGCGACGACGGCGCGTCGACACCGAGCCATCAACGGTCCCAGCACGCACACCGACGCACGGAACTGCTTCACCGCGTCGAAGTCTGCGTGGTACTTGGGTTCTGCGGGCGCTTCGATCGTGACCGTCTCACCGTCGATCTCAACGACAGCACCAAGACCGCGCAGAACGTCGGCCATGAGCGGGACGTCGGCGATCTCGGGCGAATTGGTCAACGTGGTCGTGCCCTCGGCGAGCAACGACGCAGCCATCAGCTTGAGGACACTGTTCTTGGCCCCACCGACCGACACCTCGCCATGCAGGCGTGCTCCCCCGGACACCAGAAACCGATCACTCACGTCAGATACCTTATCCGCCTCACGCCAGTGCTCGACGCACAGCACTGGACCTGCGGTTACATTTGGATTCATGGCCGTGCACTTGACTCGTATCTACACCCGCACCGGCGACGACGGCACCACCGGGCTCAGCGACTTCTCGCGCGTACCCAAGACCGATGCGCGCGTTGTCGCCTACGCCGACTGCGACGAGGCCAACACCGTTATCGGCGCGGCCCTCGCACTGGGTGGGCAGATCCCAGAAGCGATCGCCGGCGTGCTCACGACGGTCCAGAACGACCTCTTCGACGCCGGGGCCGACCTCTCGACACCGGTCGTCGAGGACCCCAAATATCCGCCGCTACGCATCGAACAGAGCTATATCGATGCCCTCGAATCGTGGTGTGACGACTTCGGCGCCGACCTACCCGCCCTGAATTCGTTCGTCCTGCCCGGTGGCACCCCGTTCGCCGCGCTTCTACACCAGGCGCGCGCAGTCACTCGTCGAGCCGAACGTTCGGCGTGGGCTGCGGTCGACGCCGACCCCGAGCACACGTCCGTCCTGCCCGCCCGGTACCTGAATCGGTTGTCGGATCTGCTGTTCATCCTGTCCCGAGTCGCCAACCGCGGATCGGGCGGAGAGGGCGACGTGACCTGGATTCCCGGCGGGGATCGTCACCGCCCCTGAGTGCCGCGCTCGGGCATTACGGCTCAGAGTTACGGGTCAGGCGCTTCGACGCCGCTGTGACCGCTGCGGAGCCCCCGCCTCCAGCCACGCCTGGAAGGCCGTGACCCCGTCGGGGGTCAGCGCGAGTTCGTACTCGCTGGGCTCGTCGTCGTCGTGGTACTCACGCACGTGCAGAATGGTCATCCCGTCGAGAATGACGCCCTCGCTGCCTGCGGCACACCGCCGACCAACGATCTCGATGCTGTGGCGAGGGAAGCGGCGTGACGGACCGGGCCGCAGCGAGCTGAGCCGGAAGTACCGCAGCGATTCGTCCCCATAGTGGACGCTGCCGTGCCGCCAGCCCTCGTCGAGCTCGGCAGGCAGATCGCGCAACAGCGCGGGGGTTCCCGCGCTGCGCAATTGTTGTAGTCGGTATGCAAGCAGGCCGCAGACAACCAGCGCCACCAAAAGCAGAATCAGCAGGACGACCACAACGGTCACGCGGCAAACCTCCCTCGCGCGGGTTGCATCACCGAGATGTCGGCGGGCTGTCGACGGGCTGTTTCGGTGATGACTCCCCCAGCATGCCAGTAGACCGTATGACGCAGCCAGCCACCCGCGACGCGCGGGTGGCTGGCAGACGACTAGCGAGTCATCGTGATGACTCGTATTCAGTAGTGAGGCAACAGTTTTCGTCCAGATCAGGACTCCACCGCACGCATCAGCTCGTTCTCGATCAGGCGATCTGCTCCGCGGCGCGCAACCGTGCATGAGCGCGGTTGTACTCCGGCGTACCGGGCTCCGCGGACTCGAGCGCGGACTTCTCGGCGTTGACGTCGACGCCGTCGGCCCATTCTGCGGCCTCGGCGAGAATCGTCACCGACTCGCCCGTCACCGAGATGAATCCGCCTTCGACGGCGGCCGCCTTGCGGGTGCCGCTCTCCTCGACGATCACCACGAACCCGCCGGGGACGAGTTGTCCGAGTAGCGGTTCGTGATTGGCCAGCACACCCATCTCGCCGACCGTGGTCTGCGCGATGACGAATGTGGCCTCACCCGAGTACAGCTCGGCGTCGGCGGATACGACCTCGACGTGGAAGGACTTCTCAGCCATGGCGTACCGCTACTTTCCGGCGAGCTTGGCGGCGGCTGCCTCCACGTCGTCGAGGCCACCGCAGCTGTTGAACGCCTGCTCCGGGTAGGCGTCGAACTCACCCTTGCAGATGCGATCGAATGCCTCGATGGTGTCGGCGAGCGGCACGACCGATCCGGGCTGGCCGGTGAACTTCTCGGCGACGAGGAAGTTCTGACCGAGGAACTTCTGGATACGACGGGCACGCTGGACGGTCACCTTGTCCTCTTCGGACAGCTCGTCCATACCGAGGATCGCGATGATGTCCTGGAGCTCCTTGTACTTCTGCAGGATGCTCTTGACCTCGTTGGCGACGCGGAAGTGCTCGTCACCGACGATCGAGGCCTCGAGGATGCGCGAGGTCGAGGTCAGCGGGTCCACAGCCGGGTAGATACCGAGCTGCGAGATCGGGCGCGAGAGCTCGGTCGTTGCATCGAGGTGCGCGAACGTCGTGGCAGGCGCGGGGTCGGTGTAGTCGTCCGCTGGCACGTAGATCGCCTGCAGCGAGGTGATCGAGCGACCCTTGGTCGAGGTGATGCGCTCCTGCAGCTCACCCATCTCGTCGGCCAGCGTCGGCTGGTATCCCACGGCAGACGGCATACGACCGAGCAGCGTCGAGACCTCGGAGCCCGCCTGGGTGAATCGGAAGATGTTGTCGATGAACAGAAGCACGTCCTGGTGCTTCACGTCGCGGAAGTACTCGGCCATGGTGAGGGCCGAGAGAGCGACGCGCATACGCGTGCCCGGCGGCTCATCCATCTGACCGAAGACGAGGGCCGTGTCCTGGAGGACACCCATCTCTTCCATTTCCATGATGAGGTCGGTTCCCTCACGGGTCCGCTCACCCACGCCCGCGAACACCGAGGTACCGGAGAACTCACGGGCGATACGGGTGATCATCTCCTGGATGAGCACGGTCTTGCCCACGCCGGCGCCGCCGAACAGGCCGATCTTGCCGCCCTTGACGTACGGGGTCAGCAGGTCGATGACCTTGATGCCGGTCTCGAGGATCTCGGTCTTGCCCTCGAGCTCGTCGAAGGCCGGCGGCTTGCGGTGGATACCCCACTGCTCGCCATCGCGACCGAGGCCCGGGCTGTCGAGGCAGTCGCCGAGGGCGTTGAACACGTGGCCCTTGACCTGGTCACCGACCGGGACACGGATCGGGTAGCCCGAGTCGGTCACGATCGCACCGCGGACGAGGCCGTCGGTGGGCTGCATCGAGATGGTGCGGACCAGGTTGTCGCCGAGGTGCTGTGCGACCTCGAGGGTCAGCGTCTTGGCGACGGCCTCGAGTGTCACCTCGGTGTGCAGGGCGTTGAACAGGCCTGGGATCGAGCCGCGGGGGAACTCGACGTCGACGACGGGGCCGATGATGCGGACAACGCGGCCCTCGGTGGTCCCCGCCGACTGCGACGAGGGTGTCTCTACAGTTGCGGTCATGATGCTTGGGTCACTTCCTTTTGATCGAAGTTTGGGTGGGATCGGCGTCAGTTGGCGAGGGCGCTCGATCCGCCGACGATCTCGCTGATTTCCTGGGTGATCTGGGCCTGGCGGAGCTGGTTGGCCTCACGCGACAACGTCTTGGACAGTTCCTCGGCGTTGTCTGTCGCTGCCTTCATCGCCGTGCGACGTGCGGCCGACTCGGATGCGGCCGAGTCCAGTAGCGCCGCGTAGACGCGCGTGGCGACATACTTCGGCAACAGTGCCTCGAGGAGGGTCTCTGCGCTCGGCTCGAAGCTGTAGTTGCGCGACTCGTCGTCGACCTCGACCTCCCCGTGATCCGGGTTGTCGTTCTCGGTCACCACCAGTGGCGCCATGCGACGGACCTCGGGCGTCTGGGTGAGCATCGTGACGAACCGGGTGTAGACGATGTGCAATTCGTCGACGCCCTCGATGGTTCCCTCGCCGTCCGGCAGATCGATGCTCTCCCCCGACCCCGCCACGAAGAGGTCGACAAGGAAGTTGCTCGCCTGCGCCGCGTCCGCGTACTCCGGCGACTGCGAGAATCCGGTCCACGACGTCGCGACATCCATACCGCGGAAGGTGAAGTAGTTCACGCCCTTGGTGCCCATCACGAAGAGGACCGGCTCCTTGCCCTCCTCACGGATGAGCGAGATGAGCTCGCGCGATGACCGCAGCACGTTCGCGTTGTAACCGCCGGCCATGCCGCGGTCGCTGGTGATCACCAGAATCGCGGCGCGTTTGGGATTCTCGCGCTCCTTGAGCAGCGGATGGTCGAGCGACCCGGCGCTGCTGGCCAGTTCGGAGAGCACCTTGGTCATCTCTTCCGAGTAGGGCTTCGCTGCCGCCACCCGGGCCTGAGCCTTGGTGATACGCGACGTCGCGATCAGCTCCTGCGCCTTGGTGATCTTCTTCGTCGATTGGACCGACCGGATGCGTGAGCGCAGCTCACGAATGCTGGCCATGAGCCCTCACCCCTTCTTCCTTGGCACGGATACGCCCGATGCGGGCACGGACGGACACGCGATCACTTCCGGATCTTGATCTGTTCTTGCTCGACGTCGTCGGCGTCCATCGCGGCTGCCTCTGCCTCGTTGACGACGCGCTTGCCGTCGTGGGTGAGGTAGCTGTTCTTGAACTTGTTGGTCTCGGCGACGAGTGCCTCTGCCTGGTCGTCGGTGAGCACCTGGCCGCCCGCGATCGAGTCGTAGACGCCGGTCGCGTTGTGATGCAGGTGGCTCAGCAGCTGGGTCTCGAAGTTCCGGACATCGTCGACCGGGACCGAGTCGTAGTGGCCCTCACCACAGAGGTAGATCGAAACGATCTCGTCCTCGACCGAGTAGGGGCTGTACTGATCCTGCTTGAGCATCTCGACCCACCGGGCACCGCGCTCGAGCTGCGCCTTCGACGCTGCGTCGAGGTCGGAGGCGAAGGCAGCGAAGGCTTCGAGTTCGCGGAACTGCGCGAGCTCGAGACGCAGCGAGCCGGACACCTTCTTGAGGCCCTTCGTCTGAGCGGCACCACCAACGCGCGAGACCGAGGTACCGACGTTGATCGCAGGACGAACGCCCTTGTTGAACAGGTCGGACTCGAGGAAGACCTGACCGTCGGTGATCGAGATGACGTTGGTCGGAATGAACGCCGACACGTCGTTGGCCTTGGTCTCGATGATCGGCAGCGCGGTCATCGAGCCGCCACCGAGCTCGTCGGAGAGCTTCGCCGCGCGCTCGAGCAGACGCGAGTGCAGGTAGAAGACGTCACCGGGGTAAGCCTCGCGGCCCGGCGGACGACGCAGCAGCAGCGAGATGGCGCGGTAGGCCTCGGCCTGCTTGGTGAGGTCGTCGAAGACCACGAGAACGTGCTTGCCCTGGTACATCCAGTGCTGGCCGAGGGCCGAACCGGTGTACGGGGCCAGCCACTTGAAGCCTGCCGAGTCGGAAGCGGGTGCGGCGACGATGGTGGTGTACTCCATTGCGCCGGCCTCTTCGAGTGCCGTCTTCACACCCGCGATGGTCGAGCCCTTCTGACCGATCGCGACGTAGATGCACCGGACCTGCTTACTCGGGTCGCCGGTTGCCCAGTTGTCCTTCTGGTTCAGGATCGCATCGACACACACAGCGGTCTTACCGGTCTTGCGGTCGCCGATGATGAGCTGACGCTGTCCGCGACCGATCGCGGTCATGGCGTCGATGGCCTTGATGCCGGTAGCCAGCGACTCCTCGACCGGCTGACGCTCGAGCACGGTGGCAGCCTGGAGTTCGAGGACACGATTGTCCTCGGCCTCGATGTCGCCGAGTCCATCGATCGGAGCGCCCAGCGGGTCGACAACGCGACCGAGGAACTTGTCGCCGACGGGCACCGAGAGCACCTCGCCGGTGCGGCTGACCTGGCCGCCTTCTTCGAGATCCTCGTAGTCACCGAGGATGACCGCGCCGATCTCGTCCTCGTCGAGGTTCAGTGCCACACCCTGGATGCCGCCGGGGAACTGCAACAGCTCGTTGGCCATTGCGCCCGGAAGGCCGCTGACGTGGGCGATGCCGTCAGCCGTGTCGGTGATCGTGCCGACCTCGTCGCGCGAGGCTTCGGCTTCGAACGACGAGACGTACTGCTCGATCGCTCCCTTAATCTCGTCTGCTGAGATCGTCAACTCCGCCATGGGTTCTCGTCTTTCTTGATGTCGGTCGGTGTGAGTGAGTCGTGGTGGTGAGGTGTCGTTCGCGACTGCGAGACGCGGCTACCTCGGCAGTGTCTCCGCTGCTTTTGCCAGGCGTGTCGCGATGTCGGCCTCGATGACCTCGTCTCCGACACCGATACGCAGTCCGCCGATGATCGACGGGTCGATCTCGGTCTGCACCGAGATCTTGCGGTGGTAGATCTCGGCGAGCACGTCACCGAGACGTTGCTTCTGAGCATCGCTCAATTCGGCTGCAGACACCACATGGGCGACTGTTTCGCCACGCATGGCCGCGGCCAATTGCGCGAGCTGGTCGACAGCGGACTCCGCGGGCTGCCCGTTGAGGAGGCTGATCGTCTGGGTGAGCAGGTGCGCGGTGTAATTGCCGATCTGGCTCCCCAGCAGCCCGGTGAGCAGGCCGTTGCGCTTCTCCGCGGGCTTGGTGAAGTCGGTCAGCAATGAGGCGAGCGTGGGATTCGCCTCGAGTAGACGGCTCACCCGGAACAGTTCGTCCTCGACCTGTTCGATCTGACCGTCACGCTCAGCCGCAGTGAGTACCACCAGCGCGTTCTGTCTGCGCAGCGCGACCAGGATGTCGTTGGGCTGCGACCAGTGCTGAGCAACGGCGGACGCAACGACCTCGACCGCGATCGGCGATGCCTTGCCGTCGAACAGACTGTGCACCAACTGCTTCTTGAGGGCCGGGAAATCCTCGTCCTCGGTGAACTTCTTCCGCAGCACCGGGTTGTGCTGGAGGAAGTCGATGATCTGCGTGAGATCCTCGCTGGCCGCGAGCAACTCCTGCGGAGACTTACCCTCGGTGTTGGAGCTGAACTCGCGCGCGACCGCACGTGCCGCGTCACGGCTGGCGGCGTGCATCGAGTGCAACCCGATCAGTTCACTCGAACTCGGCACCCCGGTCGAGGGCTGTCCGCCCCGCGACATGGCCGCGAGCTCGTCGATGACCCGATCGACGGTCTCCGACTGGTTGGCCGGGTCGGCGAGGTGATCGCGCACGATATTGCCTGCGCCATCGACCGCGGTGAGTCCGAGCTCGCTACGCAACTGGCGGACCATCGACGTGCGAATGAGTTCGCCCTGCGCCTTGCCGTGCTCGGAGATGCGCTTGACCTCGACGTCGGCCTGCTTGTGCAGGTCGTCGGCGATGCCCTTGGCATCCTCGATCGCACCCTCGTGTAGTTGTTTGGCCTCGACCTTGGCCTGCTCGATCGAGCGCTCGTATGCGACCTTGGCGTCTTCGAGGCGCGCCTTGGCCGCATCGCTCTCGGCCACCTGCTGGTCGACGACGTCCTGTGCGCTCTTCACGGTCTTCCGCAAGAACGGCACGACGAACTTCCACAACAGCGCAATGATGAGCAGAAAGCCGACAAGCTGTCCGATAAATACGTCCACTGCTACTTCACCGTCTCAGTCTCTGGCGAGGCGGTCGTCGCCCCTGAACTTTGCACGCCGGCACCCTGTGTGCCGAGAACACGGTCAGCAAGCGTCCGCGACAGTGAGTCGACGTCGCGCTTGGCCTCGGTCACGGCGTTGTCGGCCTCAACCTTGAGGTCTGCGGAGATCTTCGCGAGAGCGGCGTCGGCCTCATCCGTCGCACGCCGCTTCGCATCCGACAACTCCTCGTTCCCCTTGGCCCGCGCTTCGTCCCGGATTCGGGTCGCGTCGGCGCGGGCTTCCTTCATTCGGGCCTGATACTCCCGGTCGGCGTCCTCGTAGCTCGCCGCAGCGGCATTGTTGTCCTCAGCAGTCTTCGCGACCCGTGCCTGCCGTTCGTCGAGCACCTTGACAATCGGTTGCACGATCCACGCGCGGATCACGATCAGCACGACGACGAAGATCAGCAGACACGCGAAGAACGTGCCATTGGGGATCAAGAAGTTCTCTGCGGCGAGATTCATGGTTCAGATGTCCCTTGTTGTTCGAGGAACCCGACTAAAACCGGGAAGATCAGGACTGGCCGGAAATCGGGGTGGCGAACACGAACAGCGCCATGAACGCGAGGTTGATGAAGTACGCGGCCTCGACCAGACCGACGGTGATGAAGAACGGAGTGAACAGACGGCCCTGTGCCTCCGGCTGACGTGCGATGCCGGAGATCAAGGCGGAACCGGCGATACCGTCACCGACGCCGGCACCGATTGCGCCGCCACCCATGATGAGGCCGCCACCGATCAACGCGCCCAGACCAATCAGATTCGGATCCATTGAGAACTTTCCTTTCGGGTGATACTGGCAATCGGATTGCCAGGTCTAAGGTCCGACCGACGCGGTGCCGGCCGGGGTCGGACTAGCTAGTGGTCTTCGTCCGTCTCCATGGCCTGGCTGAAGTACAGCACGGTCAGCAGGGAGAAGATGAATGCCTGGATGAGGCCGACGAACAGGTCGAACGACTTCCAGATCGCGTTCGGCGCCCACATGATGTAGGCGGGGAACAGCGCGATCAGCGCGACCATGATGCTGCCTGCGAACATGTTGCCGAAAAGACGGAGGGAGAGCGAAACAGGCTTCGCGATCTCTTCGATGATGTTGATCGGGGCCAGGAATGCGACGTGACCCTTGACCAGACGCTTGAAGTGACCGATCGGTCCGCGGCGTCGGATTCCGGCAGCCATGTACCAGACGAAGACGAACAACGCGAGGGCGTAACAGAAGTTGACATCGCTGGCCGCGGGCGCGAACACCTCGGCGCTCTTGCCCTCGGAGTCGGCGTACTGCAATGGCAGCACCGACAGCCAGTTCGCGATGAGGATGAACGTGAAGAGGGTGACGGCAAGGGGTAGGACGAAGCCGCCGACCTTCATGCCCATCGAGTTCTCGATCTGGCTGCGCATCTGTGTGGTGACGGCCTCGAAGAACAACTGCACCGAATTGGGACGCTTGGAGGTCATCCGCGAGCGCACGAAGAACGCGAGCGCGATCACGATCACTGCCGCGATGGCGGTGGCGATGATCGTGTCGATGTTCCACGTCATGCCCAGCCATTCCACCTGCTTGTGGTGGCCGACCTCGATCTGGGCCTCGGCCAGCACGAGGGTATCGGCGCCGTAAGTCGATGCGATCATAGCTGCTTACGAAGTCCTTTCATCACCGGAATCACCGTGTTCAGCACCAGGACAACCTGGCCGAGAGCGAGTCCGAACATCACGCCCAGCCCTTCGGGCCGGAACAGGAACGCCGCCGCCAGCGCGAGCACAGTGATGGCTCCGAGGCGTGCGGCAGAGTTGACGGCGAGCAGTTTCTTGCGAGGATTCTCTTCTGCCGCAACACGTTCGACGGACATGATGACCATCTTGGTGTTGATGAAGACGGCGACCACACCGATTGCGAAGAACAGCGGGAACAACCAGCTCCCGAGGAACACCGCAATGATCGCGACGATGACGGTCAGTACGGCGGCGATGATCGCCGGTCGTCGGAGGCCGGTCGGCGCGGGCGGGTAATACACGGGAGCCGAGTCAGGGGCGGACGTCGCCATTGCCTCTCCTCACGTGAACGCCTCAATGCCAAGGGCATCAGGCTATGAGCGTCCGTCTTCGCGGCAGGTGCCGCCGAGCGTACGCTCTGCATTTGCAGTGACCTTATCAACACGGCTTGCCGTGGTCACCGGGGGGTGGCCTCGCAGAATGTGTTGGCTTCCCGAGGTGGGGGCACGTCGCGCCCGTGGCGCGTCATACGCTTCCCCCTCAAGTACTACAGCTGATAGTACACGATTTTACTGTCCGGTTACCTAACCGGTCGGCCGACCGTCCCCCACCCTGCCGAATCGGCCCCTACCTGGCCTTTCGATCATTCACTGCTGCCACTGAGGACGTGTGGTCAACGTAGGGCCCGCGCGGTCCGCAGCTCCGCGATGCGCCGCTGAAGCCGAGGTGCCATTGTCGCCAACATCGCGACCACGAGACCGGCTGCAAACGCAGGCACGACCACCGACATCGGGAAGATCGTGCTCGCAGCCACCGAGAACGCCAGGATGCCCACCCAGAGGTAGATGATCAGCGCAACGCGACGCTGTGAATGCCCCAGTTCGAGCAGGCGGTGATGCAGGTGCAGCTTGTCGGGCGTATAGAACCCGACGCCTGCCCTGGTGCGTCGCACCACCGCCATCAGCATGTCGAGCATCGGAATGAAGACAACCGCCGCAACCAGGATCAGGGGCGAGAGCAGTGTGAACACGTCGGCAGGACCGTACGCATTCACCGCGATACGGCCCGACGCACTCGTCGACGCCGCCGCGAGCATCAAGCCGATGAGCATCGCACCCGAGTCCCCCATGAAGATCCTCGCAGGCGAGAAGTTGTGCGGAAGGAACCCGAGGCAGGCGCCCGCGAGTGCGACCGAGATCAGCGCGGGTGGGTAGTAGCTGACGTCGCCCCCCTGATCGCGAAGCAGCCCGAGCGAGAACATGCAGATGGCCGACGCGGAGATGAGTCCGAGTCCCGCGGCGAGACCGTCGAGTCCGTCGATGAAGTTGACGGCGTTGATGGTGGCGACGGTGATCACGACTGTCAGGAGTCCTGACTGGAACGGGTCGAGGACGATGGTCCCGATGTTTCCGAACGGGACGGGCACCTGCAGCCAGCTCACTCCCATCACCACCATGACGCCCGCCGCGGTCAGCTGACCGACGAACTTCGTCAGTGCGTCGAGTCCCCACCGGTCGTCGATGATCCCGACGATGACGATGACCGCCCCTGCGGTCACCACCGCCCCCATGTCGTTGGTGTAGGCGAAACCCCGGTTGAGCGCAGGGAGATTGGCGGCCAGGACGATAGCCGCGACCACGCCGGCGAACATGCCGACTCCGCCGAGTCGCGGGGTGGGGATGGTGTGCACGTCTCGGACACGGGGCACAGCCACCGCACCCACTCGGATCGCGATCACACGGACCAGCGATGTCAGCAGGTATGTGATGGCCGCCGCGGTCAGCCCGACCAGCAGCAACTCGCGCAGCGGAACACCGGCACCGCCCGAGCCGGAGTCGGCAGACAGCATGTCCGCGACGACCATGCTGGTACCGGTGACGGGCTCGAGCATCAGTTGACCAGGCTGGCCGGATCGACGTCGAGCACCTCTGCCACCTCGGCCGTGGTCACTGCCCCCTCGCGCAGCACGCGGGGTGTGGATCCGGTGATGTCGACGATGGTCGACGGCTCCCCCTTGGGCGCCCTCCCACCGTCGAGGTACACCGACACCGAGTCGCCGAGCTGCTCGCGGGCATCGTCGCACGTGATGGCGGGAGGCCTGCCCGACACGTTGGCACTCGAAACCGCCATTGGCCCGACCTCGCGCAGCACCTCGATGGCCACCGGATGCAGCGGCATCCGCAACATCACGGTGCCCGACGTGTCGCCGAGATCCCAGGCGAGCGACGGAGCCTGTTCGACGACGAGACTCACGCTGCCCGGCCAGAACGCCTCGACAAGGCTGCGCGCCACGGCCGACACCGACAAGACGAGACCGTCGATGGAATGCCAGGAGCCAACCAGAACCGGGACCGGCATGTCGCGTCCCCGGTGTTTCGCGGCCAGGAGATCGGTGACGGCCTCGGCGTCGAACGCGTTGCAGCCGATGCCGTAGACGGTGTCGGTCGGTGTGACGATCAGGCGTCCCGCCTTGGCTGCCCCCACGGCCGCCTGGATTCCGGCGGAGCGGGTTGCCTCGTCAGAGCAATCGAAAACGGTACTCACCCGTTCATCCTTTCACGCGACACGTCTGGCCCGGATCAAGGTCGACGGCGCGCGGTCACGACCCGCGGCCGACCAGCGAGGTCGAGGCGCGCAACGACGTCGTCGAATCGCCCGGTCGTCTCAAGTGCCCCGACCACCTGGGACGACGTCGAATCGTCATGTTCGACGGCGATGCGCCCGTCGACTGCCAACAGTCGCGCGGCGACGTCGGCGAGCGGCGTGATCACGCTCATGCCGTCGTGACCGGCGAACACGGCTTCGGCAGGATCCGCTTCGACCTCGGGCGAGACGTCGGTGTCGGTGGGCACATAGGGCGGGTTCGCCACGATGAGGTCGAGCGAGCCGTCGGGGATGTGATCGCGCAGTTGCGCGTGGTCGGTGACATCGGCGCCGAGAACTGCCACCCGATCGCCGACACCGAGGTTCTCGACATTCCGGCGTAGCCACAACAATGCCGACGCCGACTTCTCGACCGCCACCACACGGGCCGACGGCACCGACTCGGCGATCGCGATCGCAAGGGCTCCGCTGCCGCTGCACAGATCGGCGACGAGCGGGTGTGGGATACCGCGAAGATTCTCGACGGCCCATTCGAGCATCAGCTCGGTCTCGGGCCGCGGCACGAACACCCCGGGGCCGACGGCCAGGTCGATGGGGCCGAACGCTGCGCGACCGATGATGTGCTGCAACGGAATTCGACGCGCACGCTGCGCAACGAGTTCGCGATACCGTTTCCGGTGACCCGCGTCTGGTCCGTCGGCGAAGGCCAGAGAGCCCCGACCGACGTCGAGGACGTGCGCCAACAACCACTCCGCGTCGCTTCGCGCCGAATCGATCCCGGCCTCCGCGAGCAGCGATGTCGCCGCAGATATCTCCGACGCCACAGATGACTCTTGGGCCGCAGATGACTCTTGGGCCGCAGACACCGCTGGCGTCAGCCGGTCACTTGTCACGACGATCGACCTCACTCGGCCTCGAGCCGCGCCTGACGATCCGCGGCCACGAGTGCGTCGAGCAGTGCGTCCATGTCGCCATTCAGCACGGCATCGAGATTGTTTGCCTTGTATCCGATCCGGTGATCGGTGATCCGGTTCTCCGGAAAGTTGTAGGTGCGGATGCGTTCGGATCGATCGACCGTCCGGATCTGCGCAGCCCTGCCCTCCGCGGCCGCGGCGTCGGCCTCCTCCTCGGCAGCGGATTGCAACCGCGCAGCGAGCACCTGCATGGCACGGGCTTTGTTCTGAAGCTGCGACCGCTCGTTCTGGCAGGTCACGACGATCCCGGTGGGTAGGTGGGTGAGACGAACCGCCGAGTCGGTGGTGTTGACGCCCTGCCCACCCTTGCCCGACGACCGGTAGACGTCGATCCGCAGGTCGGACTCGTCGATCTCGACCTCCTCGACCTCCTCGGGCTCCGGATAGATCAGCACGCCCGCGGCCGACGTGTGGATACGCCCCTGCGACTCGGTCACCGGGACACGTTGCACGCGGTGCACGCCGCCCTCGAACTTCAGTCGCGACCACACACCGTCGCGCGAGGGCTCGCGGCCCTTGATCGACAGCGTGGCCTCCTTGTAGCCCCCGAGATCGGACTCGGTGACACCGAGGACCTGGGCCTTCCATCCGTGCCGCTCGCAGTACTTGAGATACATGCGTGCCAGGTCGGAGGCGAACAGCGCCGACTCCTCGCCGCCTGCACCCGACTTGATCTCCAACACGACGTCGTCGGAATCGTGCGGATCGCGCGGTGCGAGCAGATCGGTCAGCGTCGCGTCCAGAGATTCGACCGCAGCCTCGAGAGCGGGAATCTCCTCGGCGAACGCCGCGTCGTCTGCGGCGAGTTCCTGTGCGGCGGCGAGGTCATCGCGCGCGGTCTGCAGCTTCGAATACGTCGCCATGATCGGCGCGAGCTCAGCAAATCGCTTGCCCACCCGTCGCGCATGCGACGGATCGTCGTGCAACGAAGGGTCGGAGAGCTGCTGCTCGAGCCCGGCTTGCTCGGCCAGAATGTCATCGATGGCTCCGCCGTTGGCGCCGCCTGAAGCGTCGCGCGTCTGCGCGCTCTTGTTCACCGCTCGTCCTCCTGATACTTCCTCGCCCGACGAATCGACGCCTGACCACACCAACCGACGCCTGGCCCAACCAAAACGACGCCTGGCCTGACAAATACAACGCCTGGCACAACGAAAACGACGCCCGACCCGGTCTGTCTGACCGGGCGGGCGTCGTCGGGATAGCTACTTGGCGTCTGCGTTCTTGGTGCGCTTGCCGTAGCGCTTCTCGAAGCGCGCGACGCGGCCGCCGGTGTCGAGGATCTTCTGCTTGCCCGTGTAGAACGGGTGGCACTGCGAGCAGACTTCGACGTTGATCCGACCGTTCTCGGCGGTGCTGCGGGTCTCGAAGGTGTTGCCACAGCCGCAAACGACCGTGGTCACGTGGTAGTCGGGGTGAATTCCCTGCTTCATTCTGGTGTCCCTTTCTATGGTCGCCGGGTCACCGCCGCGATTCGGCGGTGTGAACCGGTACCGGACTCGACCGATCAGTATGCCATCGCCCCAGGCCCAGACGGAAATCGCAACCTGCTGGTTGGCGACGACCGCGGGCGCCGGAACCGACTCGACTGCCTGTCACCCGCCTCAACACGGCCCCACCCGTATTCATTCCGGCGCAGCTCTCACTCCGCCGAAAGCGCCACACGCTGCGTAAACGTGCATACGTGACGCGTCGAAGACGTGCGTCGACGCTTCTTGTGAAGGTAAGCCTTAGTTTACTGTGCCTTACCTAAGTTATAGTCGTGCGAGCCGCTCCAACGCCGCAGCGGGTTGCATTCGCATCTAGAACCCACATCCCTACGAGAGGACCTGCGTGCACGCGATCCGGAGACCACACCTGGTGTGGGATCACAGCGACGAAAAGAGCAGCTGCGGCGTCGGCTTCATCACGCGCAAAGACGGCAGGGCAACGCATGACGTCATTGACATGGCACGTGAGGCGCTCTGTTCGGTACCCCACCGAGGTGGAATGTCGGCGCTCGGCATCGGCGACGGTGGCGGCGTGTCCATGGATCTGTCCCGACGCTTCTTTCGTTCGGTGACCGGCCGACCCGACCTCGAGCTCGGCCGATTCTGCGTCGGCAACTTCTTCCTCCCGCCGTCGCCGGCCGCAGCAGCGAGAGCCACGCGACTCATCGAGCGCACGATGCACGACCGCGGATTCACCGACCTGTGCGTGCGCGATGTTCCCGTCGACCCCTCGGTGCTGCGGCCCGCATCCGCGGCAGCGCAGCTCCCGATCCGGCAATGGGTGTTCGCCGCACCCGTTCCCTGCCCCGATCCGGCCGATCTCGACCACCTTGTCCAGCAGGCACTGCTGCACATCGAGTCGATCGCCTACACCTCAGACGAGTTCGCGGGCCTCTATCCCCTGTCGCTGTCCGCACGCACGCAGGTCCTCAAGGGCAGGCTCTCGTCGAACGAGGTCGTCGACTACTTCACCGACCTCGCCGATCCGGACCACCGCGTCCACACGCTGTATTTCCACACGCGCTTCTCCACCAACACCGACCCGCATCCCACGATGGCCCAGCCATTCCGGCTCCTCGCACACAATGGCGAGCTCAACACCGACAAGAAGAACCGCATCGCGCAGGTCACCGCGGCCGCGGCATCCGGGAAGACCATCTCGCGACCGCCGGGCCAATCCGATTCCAGCAGACTCGACCAGACCGTCGCCGCGCGTGTCGTGTCCGAGCGCGTCGACCTCGTCACCGCGATCGTGTCGATGATGCCGCCCGCCTGGGAGAACGACACGACACTCGCCCCCGAGGTTCGGGCGATGTTCGAGTACTTCTCTCTCTACGAGGAGAAGAACGATGGCCCGGCGGCCGTGGTGTTCGGCGACGGCACTGTCATCGGCGCACGCCTGGACCGACTCGGACTACGCCCCCTGCGCACCGTCGAGACCGCCGACTACCTGTGCGCGTTCTCTGAGGCGGGACAGATCTCGTTCCCACCGGAGCGCGTGATCGCCCGTGGGCGTGTCTCCGCGGGCGGGATGATCTACTACGACCATCG
The DNA here is from genome assembly GCF_001665905.1 of Gordonia sp. 852002-50395_SCH5434458. Taxonomy (NCBI): domain Bacteria; kingdom Bacillati; phylum Actinomycetota; class Actinomycetes; order Mycobacteriales; family Gordoniaceae; genus Gordonia; species Gordonia sp. 852002-50395_SCH5434458. The sequence goes on along the minus strand of NZ_LZTC01000012.1, from coordinate 35,085 downwards.
CGAGCACCGCAGCTACACCACCGAACAGGCGTACGCGAAGCTCGCCGCGGCACGCGACTACCCGGCACTCCTGGATGCCGCGCGGGTCGAACTGACAGCGCTTGCGCCACAACACTCTTCACGCATTCCCGAGAACGGCGATTCGCCGACCCTTCCCTGCGACGATCCGACGCTGACGGACCATCAACGCTTCCGCGCGTATCACCTCGACCAGGAAAGCCTGCGGTACTTCGTCGACCCGATGATCGACGACGGTGTCGAACGCGTCTCCGCAATGGGTTTCGGCAACGCGATCAATGCGCTCACCAATCGGGAGCCCAGCGTCGCCCGTTACTTCTCGCAGCGATTCGCGCAGGTCACCAACCCACCGCTGGACAGTATCCGTGAAGCGGACGGGATGTCGCTGCGCGTTGCGCTCGGCGCCCGACCCCAGATCAGCAAGATCGCCACGGCAACAGCGCATTCGAACCGTCAGATCATCATCCCATCACCGATTCTCGACGCTGCCGCACTCGACGTGTTGCTCGCACAGGCCGAATCCCCCGTCCGCGTCTTCGACGCCACTTTCGCATTGCCGGAGGTAGCCGAGGGTGCCAATACGGCAGGCGACGACACCGCTGCGGTCGTCGACGCCGTCGATCGGGTGTGCACCCAGGTCGTCGAGTTCGCCTCCGCCACCGGCGGAATCGCCGTCCTCAGCGACCGTGCGGTCAGGGCCGATCGTGCCGCTTTGCCGATGATCTTCCTCGTCTCTGCGGTCAACCAGCGCCTGATCGCCTCGGGCACACGGCTACGCGTGTCCCTGGTGGCGGATTCGGGCCAGATCGAGTCGTCGCATCATCTTGCCGCGATCCTCGGCTTCGGAGCCGCTGCGGCACATCCACATTCGGTTGCGCGGCGCGCCACGCGCTCCGGTGATCCACAGGATGCGGCGACGGGATTCGCTCGCTGGGCCGCGGCAGCCACGAAGTCACTCATGAAGACCATGGGCCGCGTCGGATTGTGCACCGTCGAGAGCTACATCGGTGGCGAGTTCTTCGAGCCGAACTTCCTCGACACCTCCGACCCCATACTCGCAGAATGGTTTCCGACGATGCGCTCGCCTGCCGGTGGAGCCGCGCTTGCCGACGTCGTCGACGCCATCACGGGTGCTCACCGAGCCGCGATGGCCACACCGGCCGCGTCGTCGGACAAAGACCTCCCACTGCTCGGGCTCTTCAAGGAACGCGCCGACGGCGCAGGCCACTCCTTCGGCGTCGCGGCTGTCCGCGGCTACGGCCAGATGACCTCGGAGAAGCTGCAATTCGCCACGGCGACAGTCGACTCCGTTCGCGCCGACGAGGCCGGTGCCACGGATCTTCTACGACTGCTCACGCTCGGCGACCTCGACGACGCGTTCGGCGAGACCGCGCAGTTGTACTCGTCGAGCAGCTACGACAGGCTCAGCGATACCGAAATCGACGCATTCTCCATCACCGACGCCTACCGCGCATTCGCCGACGACCTCGCGCGGACCCGGGCGGAACGCCCGAGCGCCGTGCGCGACGTCCTCGACCTTCGTCGTGCCGAGACACCCCGTGGGCTGACAGATGTGCAGCCCGCCCATGAGATCACCGCAACCTTCGCGTCCGGAGCCATGAGTCATGGCGCCCTCGTAGCCCAGGCACACGAAGCAATTGCCCACGGCACCAACATGGTCGGCGCGTTGTCGAACAGCGGCGAAGGCGGCGAGCACTTTTCGAGATACGGCACGCTGCGTGCGTCGAGGATCAAGCAGTTCGCGTCGGGAAGATTCGGAATCTGGGCGGGGTACCTCGCCGACCCCATGCTCACCGAGCTCGAGATCAAGATCGGTCAGGGCGCGAAACCAGGTGAGGGAGGACAACTTCCGGCACCCAAGGTCACCGTCGAGATCGCCGCGGCCCGCGGTGGCACTCCGGGCGTCGAACTCGTCTCTCCCCCACCGCATCACGACACGTACTCGATCGAGGATCTCGCGCAACTCATCCACGACTGCAAAGCAGCGCGGGTGCGTGTGATCGTGAAGCTCGTGTCGTCGGAGGGCATCGGAACCATCGCCGTCGGAGTCGCCAAGGCAGGCGCCGACGTGATCAACGTCGCCGGGAACACCGGCGGCACCGGCGCGGCGTCGGTCACCAGCCTGCGCTACGCCGGACGTGCAGCCGAGATCGGCCTCGCCGAAGTGCACCAGGCGCTCTGCGCGCACGGTCTCCGCGACAAAGTTGTCCTCCGCGCGTCGGGGGCTCATCAGACAGGTCGCGACGTCGTGGTCTCGGCACTACTCGGCGCCGACAGCTTCGAGTTCGGCACCGCCGCCCTGATGATGATGGGCTGCGTGATGGCCAAGAACTGCAACATCAAGTGTCCGGCTGGCCTCACGACCAATCCCGAACTGTTCGACGGGGATCCGCGCGCCATGGCGCAGTACCTGCTCAACGTCGCGCACGATGTGCGGGAGATTCTCGCCGACCTCGCACTTGGAGATCTGCGCGCGGCACGCGGTCGCACCGACCTACTCGTCGGAATCGACCACCCTGCGATCGTCGGGCGCCTCGACACGGCGCCGCTCCTCGCGCGCGTCGACGGCGAAGCCATCACCGATCCGGTCTACCTCGAGGCCGACTTCTCCGTCGACGACTCGCTGCTGACCCAGGTGCGCGAGTCGCTCTTCGACGCCGGGGCCACCAGTGTCGTCACCACCCCGACGATGCTCGGCAACCGGAACAAGAGTGTCGGTGCGCAACTGGCCGTCGACATCGAGCGCATCCTCAACCACACCGCACCCGACGACCCCGCTTCCGAACACCCCACTTCCGAACACATCGACCTGGCGCCGACCGTCTACGTCGACGAACGCGGGCGTCGTTATCTCGCACCCGATTCCGTCACCATCCCCACGTCGGGGTCTGCAGGGTTGTCCTGCGGCGCCTTCTGCAACGACGGCCTGCGCCTCGAGCACACCGGTACGTGCAACGACGGTGTGGGAAAGTCGATGTCGGGCGGCGCGGTCGTGGTGCGTTCTCCCGGTGGAGGTTCGCCCGCGGAGGGCGGCAACGTCCTGGTCGGCAACTTCGCACTGTTCGGGGCCACCGGTGGACGCCTGTTCGTCGAGGGTGAAGCCGGAGACCGCTTCGCCGTACGCAATTCGGGTGCCACCGCAGTGGTCGAGGGCATCGGCGAGTTCGGTTGTGAATACATGACCAACGGCGCCGTCCTCAACATCGGCGGATTCGGCCGAGGACTCGGCAACGGCATGAGCGGTGGCTCTCTCTATCAATACGATCCGGCCTGTGTGCTCGCCGACCGGATCAGTTCGGACTCGGTGCTCGTCGGGGCGATCACGGGGGTCGACGACCCGCTCGCCCCGATCCATCACCACGCGGTCCATCTACTCCTCGAGATGCATGCGGAGGCAACCGGTTCCGCGCTCGCCACCCGGCTCCTCGAGAACTGGGAGACCGAGCGGCACTACATCAGCTACGCGATGCCGCGCGCCCTGGTGACTCATCAGGACGCCCCGACGCTGTTGGCCACGCTCGGTCACCGCGCACTCGTCGACGAACTGTCCGGGTCCATCGCCACCGACCAAATCAGGACTCTCAAGCGACATGTCAAAAGCCAGACGCCGATACTCGACGGCCGCGTCCCCGACTACGGTCACACCGATGACGCCACGATGTACCGGCTCCTCAACGCGTTCACCGTGTTCCATCTCGCCCGCGAGATCGCCCAGACGCGTCTACGTCGTTCGAGATCGACGGTCGTCGGTGCGGATTCGCGGTCGGAACACCTCGTCGCGCGAGCCGCACGCAACCTCGTCCTGACCGAAGACTTCGACCTCATCACACGCGTGGGCACGTTCGTCCGCGACATCCTCGCCGACTACGACGAACAACAGATCGCCGCGCTCATCTCCGCCAAACGGATCGACGACTACAAGCGGGCGCTCGCCGCCCGCAACGTGCGCTCCGTCGACGCGCCGGCGACCTACGGCTGGATCATGCACCAGGACAACCACATCCGTGACGTGTTGGGTTCACTCCCCGACTTCGACGCCCTGTTCGCTTCGCGGACCGTGCCGACGGTCGTCGAGGCACTCGCGGCTGCGGAGCCGCACAGCCCCGTCGCGGCAGCGACACCACACAGCCCCGTCGCGGCAGACGACATCGCACCTCTCTCACACCCGAAGGCGGGATGACATGCAACTGCCCTATATTCCCACCGACATTCCCTTCACGGGCGACCAGAAAGCTTGGCTTGCAGGCTTCCTCGCGGGCCTGAACACGAGAATGACCATGCCGCAACCGGCCTCTGCGCTCGGCGTCGGACACACGCAGGCCGAATCGACGTCGGCCGGACAGTCCCAGCCATTGCTCATCGCCTATGGCACCCAGACCGGAAACGCGGAGATGCTCGCCGAGAAGGCGAAGGCGAAGGCCGCGGAGATCGGCCTCGATGCACGAGTCAGCGACCTTGCCGACCTCGACCTCGCCACGCTCGGCACGACGACTCGACTGCTCGTCGTCACGTCGACCTACGGTGAGGGCGACATGCCAGACGACGCCGAGGACTTCTGGCAGGCACTCGCCGCGCCCGAGGTCGGTCGACTCGACGGGCTGACATTCGGCGTTCTCGCACTCGGGGATTCGATCTACGATGGCTTCTGTCAGGCGGGCAAGAATGTCGACACGCGGCTCGCGGAACTAGGTGCGACACGGGTCGTCGAACGTGTCGACTGCGATGTCGACTATCAGCAGACGGCCGACGAGTGGCTGGCGCGGGCACTACCCCTGTTCGCGCAGGCCACATCTGAACCCGAATCGTCGACCGATGCGCAGGCGGGCGAAACCGGAGCCGCGACGACCGTCGCCGAGATCACTGACGTCGAGATCACTGGGACCGGCAGATCCGACGCAGCGAAGTCGCCGAAGCCGGCACGCCAACGCAAGTCGACGTGGGGTCGCAAGAATCCCTACCCGGCGACGGTGATCGCCAACAGCGTTCTCTCCGGCACCGGTTCGGCCAAAGAGGTTCGGCACCTGGTGATCTCGCTGGGCGACAGTGGCATCACCTACGAGCCCGGCGACGGACTGAGCGTCGTACCGCGCAACGATCCCGCGCTCGTCGACCGCATCATCGACAGGCTCGGTGTCTCACCGCAGACACCGGTCGTCGATCGCAAGGAGCAGCGTCTGCTGCGCAAGGCACTGCTGCACCGCTACGAGATCGCGACAGCGTCGAAGTATCTCGTCGACTACATCGCAGCTCGTAGCGGCGATGCCGAACTCACCCATCTCGCCTCCACCGGCGACCGCGAAGCGCTCGACGCGTGGCTGTGGGGTAAGGACGTGCTCGATCTGCTCAACGTCGACGAGTCGCTGACAATCACCCCCGACGAACTCCTCGCGGAGTTGCAGCCACTCGCCCACCGCGTCTACTCCATCTCGTCGAGCCCGCGGGCACACGCCGGCACCGTCCACCTGACGATGGCGACGGTCCGCTACCGGTCCGGCGAGCGCGACCGCGGTGGGGTGTGCTCGACGCACCTCGCAGACAGAATCGCCGACGACGAGACGATCGGCGTGTTCGTGACACCCAACAAGTCGTTCCGCCTCCCACCCGACGACGCGAAGGTCGTCATGGTCGGACCGGGTACCGGCATCGCTCCGTTTCGCGCATTCCTGCACGAGCGGGCCGAACGCGGTGCGGCGGGCAGCAACTGGCTGTTCTTCGGCGATCAACACGAGGCGTGCGATCACATCTACCGCGACGAAATAGACCAGTTCGTGGCCGACGGACTGCTCGACCGCCTCGACCTCGCGTTCTCACGCGATCAGGAACACAAGGTCTACGTGCAGGACAAGATGCGCGCTCACGGAGCCGAACTCTTCCGCTGGCTCGACGACGGCGCGTACCTGTATGTGTGCGGCGATGCGACTCGAATGGCGCGCGACGTCGACGATGCGTTGCACGAGATCATCGCCGAGCACGGCGGACACAGCGCCTCCGGGGCGCAGGATGTGGTGTCTCAGCTCAAGAAGGACAAGCGGTACATGCGTGACGTCTACTGACCTCGCCTCGATAAGCAGTTGAAAGGATGGCAACGATGCCAGCCAACCCGCCCGATCCCCGACAACCGACAACCGGCTCCGCGCGACGTTGCGCACGCGACGGCGCATGCCGCTGCAACCGGGCAGCACATGCCAGCGAGCTCGACGCATTGCTCGCCGACCCGCAGTTCTCGGGACATCTGTTGCGGGGCAACGCTTCCGCTATCGGGCCACACCTACCGCTGCTCGATCAGATCGTCGGTGTGACCGTTGCGGGACCTGTCATCCTCAACGATGTCGGCGTCCACGAGACGCCAACGGTGATGGGCGGGCCGATCCGCTGCCGCCCCGGCAGGGTGTCGTTGCGCCTGCACCCCGATCATCTCGGCGCCGCTCTCGTCAGCGAACCCGCCGCGCAGGCGCCGCCCATGCTCCGACTCTTCGACACCGACGGAAACACTGCCCACGCAACGTATCTGACGGAGGCGTCGGACAGATTGGCATTCGAGGCCATCGGACTATCTACCGACACGTTCTCGTCCGACGGCCCGCCCGACGTCGATATGGCGAACGAGGCGCCGGAGGTCGTCGTCTGTTCCGACGACTCGCTCGACGATCAGGTTGCCCAGCTCGACAGCATCCTCGTCGACGGAGGGGTCTCACGCCTTGCCTCGATGCCGGCACGAGAAGGCTTCGCACGCATCGAATCTCGCCAGGCCGTCGCTGCGCTCGAGCATGCGGCGCTACACGGTGTGGAACTGACGATGGCCGCGACGGCCCCCGGTTGTGTCCAGTTACATCACGATCAGCTCGACGGCGCACGCGAACACGAGGGACAGATGCTATTGGCGTCTGGCCGCGGACGGGCGATGATCAACTTCAATCTCGTCACCGAGTGCTGGGTGACCTGGTCGCAGGGTGTGTGGGGTCCGACCGGGTCCATCGAGATCTACGACCGCCACGCGCGATGCGGAATGGTGATCACGCAGACCGGCGCGGTACCGCCCGCGATGTTCGACGCGTGGGATCACCTGATGGCCGAACTGGCTGCCTGAACCGACCCTGCCCGACGACCCGATCGGTTGCTGATGGTGTGGCCGCGAGGTCATGTTCGACGACACGAAGCGCTCCGCACGAACACCGTTGGTAGACAACCACACCCGTCGAGGTGAGGTGGCGCGACTGAACGGTCCAGTGGTGTGCATGGTCGAGGTGTGTGAGTGACATGCCTCCACTGTGATGTAATGGCATTGTGCATTTCAACCATTACGGACGGGATGCAGTTGCGCTGGCCGTCGACTTGGCCAATAGCCCTCCGAGGGACGCGGACGAGCTCGTCGCCAGATGCGACACAGCAGGTTTCGTGTTCGACGCCGAGGACATCGGTCCCGACGACCTAGATCAGACGCTCGACTATCTCGAACACTGGCGGAATGTCGCGCGCGCCACCGACGAACAGACGCGCGCAGACCTCTTGAACGACTTGCTGTTACAGCACGCTGCCGCTCCCCGACTCACCAACCACGCGCAGACCGGGTGGCATCTACACTTCCGCGACGACGACGTCGCGGGCTGGCAGCAGATCTGTGTGCTCATCTCTGCCGCGACCGCGCTGCACCTCACCGGACGCGGCATCGACCGCATGGGTGCATGCGAACTCGCCGAATGCACACATGTCTTCGCCGATACGTCGCGCAACGGGCGGCAGCGCTACTGCTCACCGGCGTGCGCGAACCGAGCAGCTGTGCGACGCCACCGCGCCGCACATCCCAACGCAGGCCAGCGACGCTGACCCGCCAGTGGCCTTACTGTGTGTCAGTCGTCCTGCTGCGTCAGTCGTCCTGCTGCGTCAGTCGTCTTTCATGGCGCCGGGGGCGTTCGACTGCACCTGGAGCAAGAACTCGTAGTTGTTCTTGGTCTTCTTGAGCTGGCTGATCAGCAGGTCGATGGCCTGCTGCGAGTCGAGTCCGCTCAGCACGCGACGGAGCTTGTGCATGATGGCGAACTCCTCGGGAGACATCAGCAGTTCGTCCTTACGGGTGCTCGACTGGTTGACGTCGACAGCCGGGAACACACGACGATCCGCGATCTTGCGGTCGAGCTTGAGCTCGGCGTTACTGGTGCCCTTGAACTCCTCGAAGATCACCGTGTCGCCGGTCGAACCGGTCTCGACCAGCGCAGATGCGATGATCGTCAGCGATCCGCCGTTCTCGATGTTGCGAGCGGCGCCGAGGAATCGCTTCGGCGGGTAGAGCGCCGTCGAATCGACACCACCGGACAGGATGCGTCCCGAAGCGGGCGACGCGTTGTTGTACGCACGGCCGAGGCGGGTGATCGAGTCGAGCAGCACCACAACGTCTTTGCCCTGCTCGACGAGGCGCTTGGCGCGCTCGATCGCGAGCTCCGAGACCGACGTGTGGTCTGACGGCGGACGATCGAAGGTCGAGGCGATGACCTCACCCTTGACCGAACGCTGCATGTCGGTGACCTCTTCGGGTCGCTCGTCGACGAGGACCACCATGAGGTGACATTCGGGGTTGTTGATCGCGATCGCGTTGGCGATGTCCTGCAGGATCGTCGTCTTACCTGCCTTCGGAGGCGACACGATCAGTGCGCGCTGCCCCTTGCCGATCGGCATGATGAGGTCGATGACGCGGGTGTCGAGTTGCTCTTTGGCGGTCTCGAGACGCAGTCGCTGGTTCGGGTACAGCGGTGTCAGCTTGTTGAAATCCGGTCGCTTACGGGCGGATTCGACATCTGACCCGTTGACCGAGTCGAGACGCACCAACGGATTGAACTTCTGTCGCTGATTCTGCTGCTCGCCATCACGCGGCACCTTCACGGCACCGGTGATCGCGTCGCCACGACGCAAACCGTTCTTGCGAACGAGATTCATCGAGACGTACACGTCGTTGGGACCGGCGAGGTAACCCGAGGTCCGCACGAAGGCGTAGTTGTCGAGAACGTCGAGAATGCCTGCGACAGGCTGCAACACGTCGTCTTCGGAGATCTGCGGCTCGCCGCCACCCGATCCGTCACGGTCACGTCCACGGCGACGTTCACGGAAGCGACGACCGCGGCGTCCGCGACCACCTTCGCCATCGTCGTCGCGATTGTTGTTGTCGCGATTGTTGTTGGGGCCCTGGTTCTTGCCGCTGTTCTGGCCGCCCTCGCTGCTCTGGTTGCTTCCGCCCTGCTGAGCCGAGTTCGAGCCGTTCGAGTTCGAACCGCCCTGCCCACCGTTGCGGTTGCGGGTGCGGTTGCGATTGTTGCCGCCCTGGTTCGACGCGTGGTCGGACTCGCCGCGCCCGTTGTCACCGCGATCGTTGTCACCGCGCCCGTTGCCACCACGGTCGTTGTCACCGCGGTGATTGTTCGACTGGTCGCTGTCGGTCCGAGTGCTCTGCGCGCTCGACTCCACCGACGCACCGTTCGCCGAGTCGGTAGCAGCACCGTCGGCATAGCCACTGCTGGCAGGAGTACTGCCGGCAGACTTCTCCGACTGCGGGCTCGCAGTGGTCTCGGAGGTGATCGTCATCTGCTCCGGCGCAGCCTCGGCAGATGTCGCGGTCTTCGTACGGCGGGTCGCGCTGCGGACCGCCTTGGGAGCCTCACCGGCAACAGCCTCGGCCTTGGGTGCGGTTGCCTTCTGTGCGTCGGCGGCAGGTGATCCTGCGCCCTGGCGCTCCTTGATGGCGGCGATCAGATCGCCCTTGCGCATTCCGGACGTGCCCTTGATGCCCAGCTCACCTGCGAGTGAACGGAGTTCGGTCAGCACCATGCCGGAGAGGCCTGCGCGCGGCTTGGTCTTGGGTGCGCCTTGGTCGTCGGCGACGCTTGGCGCGGTGATCAGGTCCGTATCAGTCACGGATGTCCTTTCGTTCCTCCGCAGTCAGATGCTGCATGAGGTCGTGATATCGCCTACTGAGGTGTCCGACGCCGCTCGATCGGCTCGACGCGTCGTCAACCTTCAGAGGAAATGACCGCCGTCCGTGGTGGACGGGCGGACAAGATTGTGGTCCGGCTGCGGTATGTCACTCCTGAACTGCTGTGCTCTCGACAAGAATCTGCTCTCGACAAGAAGTGCCGACTCGCGGATTGCGCGATGCCCCAGATCGGTGACTGCTCATGTGCACACCCGGGAGCCGACCGGATGTTGATCAGAGATCGGTGAGAAGCACGGCGGAACGAGCCTGCGCGGCTAGACCAGTTTATGGTAACCCCCCAGGCATGGTACCGGCAACACGCCGAATCCGCATGAGGAGATTCAGCCGATCTGGACGCCGCCGGCAATCTCGAGTTGCTGCACGCGAAAGCCCTGTTCGCCTGCCAGTTCGCGGGTCGTCGAATCGACCGATCGCGTGTCGAGGACCAGCACGCTAGGGCCTGCCCCGGAGACTGTTGCCGCGTATCCCCGCGCCCGGAGGGCGGCGACGAGCCGCGCGGTCTCGGGCATGGCGGCCGCGCGATAGGGCTGATGCAACCGGTCGTCGGTTGCTGCAAACAGACAACTCGGATCGGACGTCAGGGCTACGACGGCGAGCGCTGCACGACTGACATTGAAGATCGCGTCGGTACGCGGGACGTCGTCGGGCAGCAGCCCACGGGTGAACGACGTCGACGACTCGGTCGACGGAACGAAGGCTGTCGCGCGGATCGCGGGGTGGACATCGAGCCGCCGCGCGCCATAGCGGGCATGCTCACCGGGTTCGATCCAGGTCACGACCGCGGACCCCAGCACGCTTGCCGCGGCGTTGTCGGGGTGCCCCTCGAAGGCGCTGGCCAGTTGCACCAGGTCGGCGTCGGAGATGGGGTCGCCGAGGCCTGCGGCGACGACAAGCCCCGACGCTGCGGCGAGTCCTGAGACCGCGGCCGAGGCCGACGATCCGAGGCCGCGCGAATGCGGGATCGCGTTGACCGTCTTCAGGTGCAGCCCAGCGGCCGACACCCCCGCGTGCGCGAGTCCTGCGAGGAGCGCGCGGACGACGAGATGGTTGGCATCACGCGGCACGTCGTCGGCTGCCTCACCCACGACGTCGACGTCGATGCCCGCGGGTGTCGTCGATGCGACGACCTCGTCGTAGAGGCCGAGCGCGATGCCGAGCGAGTCGAACCCCGGTCCGAGGTTCGCACTCGACGCAGGCACGCGCACCTTGGTCGAAAGACCTTCCGGCAGTTGCCTATACACCGTATCCGGGCTGACCATTCGTCGGGCCGTCCCAGCTTCAGGCGACGCCGAGTGCATCGGCAACAGCCACGGGATCGACGGGAATCGCCTCGACTTCCGGCATGCCGAGGAGCGCGGTGTCGGGGTCCTTGAGGCCGTTTCCGGTCACGGTGCACACAACCGTCTGGCCCGGAGTGATCCAACCGTCGGCGTGGGCCGCGAGCAGGCCCGCCACGCTGGCAGCGGACGCGGGCTCGACGAAGACGCCCTCTTTGCCCGCCACGAGGCGATACGCCTCGAGCAGCTTCTCGTCGGTGGCTGCGCGGAACTGGCCGCCCGACTCCTCCTTGGCCGCGACGGCCTGGTTCCAGCTTGCGGGCGACCCGATGCGGATCGCGGTGGCGATGGTCTCGGGATCTTTCACCGGCGCTCCGTTGACCAGCGGAGCAGCACCGGCTGCCTGCACACCGAGCATGCGCGGAAGATCGCTGATGCCGTCGGCGTGGTACTCGCGATAGCCCTTCCAGTACGCGGTGATGTTGCCCGCGTTGCCCACCGGGAGCACGTGCACGTCGGGCGCGCGACCGAGGACGTCGACGATCTCGAATGCCGCGGTCTTCTGCCCCTCGATACGCGCCGGATTGACCGAGTTGACCAGCTCGATCTCGGTGAACTCCGCGGTGGCCTTGCGCGCGAGTTCGAGACAGTCGTCGAAGTTGCCCTGCACCTGGATGATCTTGGCGCCGCTCATGACCGCCTGGGCGAGCTTGCCCATCGCGATCTTTCCTTCGGGAATCAAGACGGCGCAGGTGATACCGGCGCGGGTGGCGTAGGCAGCCGCCGACGCCGACGTATTGCCCGTCGACGCGCACAGGACTGCGGTCTTGCCGTTGTTGACCGCGTTGCTCACGGCCATGGTCATGCCGCGGTCCTTGAACGAGCCCGTCGGGTTGAGGCCCTCGACCTTGAGGTACACCTCACAGCCGGTCAGCTCCGACAGGTATGGCGCCGGTACCAGCGGGGTCGCACCCTCGAGGAGGGTCACGACCTTCCAGTCGTCGCCGACGGGCAGTCGTGAACGATAGGCCTCGATCAGCCCCGGCCAGCCTGCGTGCACAGGCGCGTGCGCGGGTGCGTTGGTCGCGTCAGTCATCGGTTCCTTCCAATCGCAGAACGCTGGAAACCGTGTTCACGGAGTCCATGTCCTCAAGTGCTGCAACGCATTCCGACTGAGCTCGATCGGGTGCGCGGTGTGTGACGACGATCAGCCGGGCGTCGTCGCCCGCGCCTTCCTGACGGACTGCGGCAATACTCACCGATCGCTTCGAGAATTCGTTGGCGACCTGCGAGAGTACACCGGGCTTGTCGGCGACTCGCATGGAGACGTAGTAGCGGGTGGGCACTTCGTCGATCGACGCAATCGGCAACGACGCGTAGGTCGATTCGAGTGGTCCGCGACCACCGTGCACCTTGTTTCGCGCAGCCATCACCATGTCGCCGAGCACCGCCGATGCCGTCGGCGAACCGCCGGCACCCTGTCCGTAGAACATGAGCCTTCCCGCGTTCTCGGCCTCGACCACGACCGCGTTGAACGCCCCGTTGACCGTTGCGAGTGGGTGCGACAACGGGATCAGCGCCGGGTAGACACGCGCCGACACACGCTGCGCACCATCGTCACCCCGCACACGCTCACAGATCGAGAGAAGTTTGACCGTGCAGTCGAACTTCTTCGCCGCAACCAGGTCGTCGGACGTCACGTTCGTGATGCCCTCGCGGTAGACATCGGCCGCGGTCACACGAGTGTGGAACGCGATCGACGCGAGGATCGCGGCCTTGGCTGCCGCGTCGTAACCCTCGACGTCGGCCGTCGGATCGGCCTCGGCGTAACCCAGACGTCCTGCCTCTGCGAGGGTTTCGGCGTAGTCGGCACCGGTCTCGGCCATTTCCGAGAGGATGAAGTTGGTGGTGCCGTTGACGATTCCGGCGACTCGCTCGACGGTGTCGCCCGCGAGGGACTGCATCAGCGGACGCACCACCGGAATTGCTCCGGCGACGGCCGCCTCGAAGTACAGATCCACTTTCGCGTCGGCGGCCGCAGTGGCGAGTTCGCCCGTGTACTCGGCGAGCAGCGCCTTGTTGGCAGTCACCACAGACTTGCCCGATTGCAGTGCGGTGCGGATCAATTCGCGTGCGGGGTCGATTCCGCCCATGAGTTCGACGACGATGTCGACATCGTCGCGTGCCACGAGTGCCGCGGGGTCGTCGGTGATCAGTTCCTGAGCGATCTTGCGTGGTCGAGTCAGATCACGCACCGCGACGCCGCGCAATTCGACGGGCGCACCGACCCGAGCCCTCAGGTCGGCGGCGTTGTCCTCGATGATCCGCACGACCTCGGAACCCACGTTGCCCATACCGAGGACCGCCACGCCGATCGTCTTGTCCTGCGCTGTCATGTCTTGTCCCGCCGATTGGTCTTGCCCTACCGAGTTGTCTTGTCCTGCTGATTCTTCTTGTCCTGCACCGTTGCTCATTCAGCTCACCTCTAGCCGCAGATAGTCGTCGAGTGTCTCGCGGCGAAGAATCACCCTCGCCGTACCGTCGGCCACCGCGACCACAGCCGGCCGCATCGCCATGTTGTATCGGCTCGACATCGAATAGCAGTACGCACCGGTCGCCGCGACGGCGATCAGATCGCCGGGTTCGAGGTCGCCGGGTAGCCAGCAGTCCTTGATCACGATGTCGCCACTCTCACAATGCTTTCCGACGACGCGGCTGACCACCGCGTCGTCGTCGGACACCCGTGAGACCAACCGCACGTCGTACTCGGCCTGATACAGCACCGTTCGGATGTTGTCGCTCATGCCTCCGTCGACGGACACGTAGCGACGCACCGACCCGCCGCCGAGTTCGACGTCTTTGATGGTCCCGACCCGGTAAAGCGTGATGGTGCCCGGCCCCGCGATCGCGCGACCGGGTTCGACGGCGATGGTCGGCATCGGCAGGCCAACCGCTTCCGATTCGCGGCGGACGATGGCGGCGAGTGTCTCGGCGACGTCGGCGATGGGCAGCGGACGTTCGTCGGGAAGGTACGAAATACCCAGTCCCCCACCGAGATCGACGATCGACATCTGCGATGTCTTGTCGACACCGAACTCGTCGACGACGTCGTGCAGCAATCCGAGCACGCGATGTGCCGCGAGCTCGAAACCGTCCATGTCGAAGATCTGGGAGCCGATGTGGCTGTGCAGCCCCACCAGTCGCAGGTTGTCGGTGGCGAAGACGCGTCGAACCGCTTCCATGGCGACGCCGCCCGACAGCGCGAATCCGAACTTCTGATCCTCGTGCGCCGTGGCGATGAACTCGTGGGTGTGGGCCTCGACGCCGACCGTCACGCGGATCAGTACGTCGGCAACAACGCCGCGCTCGCCCGCCAAGCGGTCGAGGCGCTCGATCTCCATCATCGAGTCCAGCACGATGTGACCGACACCGGCCTCGAGTGCCGCGTCGAGTTCGTCGAGGCTCTTGTTGTTGCCGTGCAAGGCGATTCGCTCGGCCGGGAAGCCCGCGTGAAGGGCGATCGCGAGCTCACCACCCGAACAGACGTCGAGTGACAGACCCTCCTGGTCGACCCAGCGCGCAACCTCGCTGCACAGGAACGCCTTCGACGCGTAGTGCACACGTCCGTAGGGCCCGAACGCGGTCATCATGTCGCGGCAGCGGGAGCGGAAATCATCCTCGTCGAGCACGAACAGCGGGGTGCCGAATGTCTCGGCCAGCTCGCCTACTCCGACGCCCGCGATGGTCAGCTCACCGGACTCGGCACGAACAGCATTGCGCGGGAAGACGTTTGCGGGGATCTGCGCCACCGCGGCAGGGTCATTCGGCTGCTGGGCCAACTGCGGTGCCGCTTGGGTCTCGGCGTGGCGCGGTCCCGCCGGATGCGCGTTCACATCCGCTCCGGAGCGCTGACGCCGATGAGATCGAGTCCGTTGCGCAGCACCTGACGGGTTGCCGCGCTCAGCGCAAGGCGCGCGCCGTGGATGTCACCGGGTTCCTCATCGCCCTGTGGCAGCACCCGATTATGGGCGTAGAACCGGTGGTAGGCACCCGCGAGCGACTCCAGGTAGCGCGAGATGCGGTGCGGCTCACGCAGTTGCGCCGCCGTGGCCACCACCTCGTCGAAGTCGCCGATCGTGCGGATCAGATCGCCCTCGGTGTCGGAGTCGAGCAGGTCGAGGTGTTCGAGTCGGGGCTTGAGGCCCAGTTCGTCGGCGTTGCGAGCGATCGCCGACAACCGCGCGTGTGCGTACTGCACGTAGTAGACCGGGTTGTCGTTGGACTGCTTGGCCAGCAGGTCGAGGTCAATGTCGATGTTGACGTCGATCGACGAGCGGATGAGTGCGTAGCGCGCGGCGTCGACTCCGACCGCGTCGACGAGATCGTCGAGCGTGATCACGGTGCCGGCACGCTTGCTCATCCGCACGGGCTTGCCGTCGCGGACGAGGTTGACCATCTGGCCGATGAGGACCTCGACGGTGTCGGGATCGTCACCGAGTGACGCGGCCGCAGCCTTGAGTCGCTTGATGTAGCCGTGGTGGTCGGCGCCGAGCATGTACATGCACAGGTTGAAACCGCGGTTGCGCTTGTCGCGGTAGTAGGCGATGTCGCCCGCGATGTAGGCGGCCTCGCCGTCGCTCTTGATGACGACGCGATCCTTGTCGTCGCCGAAGTTCGTTGTGCGCAGCCACCACGCGCCGTCGGATTCGTAGAGGTTTCCGTTTGCGCGCAGCTCGGCGATGCACTCCTCCACGAGGCCCGAGGTGAACATCGAGTTCTCGTGGGTGAACACGTCGAAGTCGGTTCCGAACTCGTGCAGGCTCGACTTGATGTGGTCGAACATCAGCTCGACGCCCACCGAGCGGAAGGTCTCGCGACGCTGCTCCTGCGGCTGCTCGAGTACGCCCGGTACCGCCTCGACGACCTGATTCGCGATCTCGACGATGTACTCGCCCGCGTAACCGTCCTCGGGCGTCGGCTCACCGAGTGCCGACGCTTCGAGTGACCGTGCGAACTTGTCGATCTGCGAGCCGTGGTCGTTGAAGTAGTACTCGCGGGTGACCTTCGCCCCGCGTGCGGCCAGCACCCGCCCGAGCGCGTCGCCCACGGCGGCCCACCGGGTGCCACCGAGGTGGATGGGGCCGGTCGGGTTGGCGGAGACGAACTCGAGGTTGATGGTCTTGTCGGAGAACTCGTCGCCCCTGCCGTAGTCGACGGTGTTGGTGAGGACGGTCTCGATCACGCTGTTCTGAGCGGCCGCTGCAAGCCAGATGTTGACGAATCCCGGGCCCGCGACCTCGGCTTTGTCGATTCCGTCAGCCGCGGAGAATGCGTCGGCGAGCCAGCCGGCGAGCTCACGCGGGTTGACGCCGAGCTTCTTGCCGAGTTGGAGTGCGACGTTGGTCGAGTAGTCGCCGTGATCAGCGAGGCGCGGGCGCTCGACGACCACGGAGTCGGGCACCAGAGAAGCGTCGAGTCCGTGGTCGGACACGACGGTCCGGGTCACGGCACTCAGCAATGCAGCGAGGTCGGCGGGAGTCACAGGTCACCATCCTATTGGCCTGCATTCTTCGGGCGACAACGCCCCTGGTAGGTGGCGTCGGTGTACGGGTAGCCGAAAGCCTCTAGGAGGCGTGCTCGTGAGGGAGCACGGTCGGTGTGAAGGGTTCGATCGTGGGTTCAACCCCTGAACGAACGGTCACGATCGACCACTCCGGAATCTCGACCCACTTGGTATCGCGGTACTCGAGTTCCAATGGTTCGGACACCACGATGCGCCCGTCAGCGGGGAGTTCGATATCTCCCCCGCGGTCGCCGGCGGTCAATCGCATCGTGCCTACCGAGTGATAGAGCGAATTCGACGCCCGATTGCTCGAGTAGCGCACCGCGTAGATCTCCTCGCCGTTGGCGGCGCAGATCGTGGCACTGAACGGGGCGTCGACGCCGTTGTCGGTGCGCGCCTGCTCCACACGCCCGACCAGGCGCGCCAACGCACCCTTGGGATCGGTGTCGAGTCCGTAGGTCAACGCGAGGTAGAAGCAGAGTTCGGTGTCGGCGTTGCCCTCGATGAACGGATACAGCTCGGGCGCCACGTCGAGTGTGAGGTCGCGCTTGAGCCGGAAGAAGTCGCCGATTTCGCCGTTGTACTGAAACAGCCACCGCCCGTACTGGAATGGGTGACAGTTTGCTCGATCGATCGTGCCTCCCAGCGCAGCCCGGACGTGGGCGAGGAACATCGGCGAGGAGACCTGTTCGGCCAGCCGATGCAGATTTGCGTCACTCCATGCGGGCCCTACATCGCGGTATTGACCCGGGAAGCTGCGATCACCCCACCATCCGACACCGAATCCGTCGCCGTTGGTCGGCCACGCGTGGTTACGGAACATCGACGTCATCGGCGCACCGGGAAGGTACAACTGCCGCGCCTCGAAGCTCTGATCGACCAGTGAGTGTGAGGGCCTGGTGAGAAGGTCTTCGATGCGAATGGGAGAACCAGCGTAGGCAAGCCAGCGGCACATGGTTTCGACGCTAACAGGGTGCGCCGTTGCGCGCGGGAATCACGGCGACGAGCTCGTAGAGTTCATGGCATGATCTCGGCGATTCGACTCTTCAACGACGACGGCGGCCGATCCCACGTCGAGTACGGCACGATCTCTCTCGACGCCGGCACGTTGCGGTCGTCCGATACGGCGACGACTACGGCGGCTTTTCAGGAGACAGCGCAGGGCGGATCGTTCGCCTGGCACACCGCCCCGCGTCGGCAGTACGTGATCACACTTGCTGGAGTCCTCGATTTCATCACCCGCGACGGCGAGCGCTTTCGGCTCGAGCCCGGCGTCGTACTTGTTGCCGAGGACACCGACGGCAGCGGTCACCAGTGGGAGCTGATCGGCGACGATCCGTGGCGGCGCCTGTACGTCGGCCTCGCCGACGACGCGGCGTCGGGCTTCGTGGCGGGGGCTGAAGGCTAGGCCTGTCCGGGGAGCGATGCCCACGACGGGAGGCCGGGAGAATATAACTGTGCCCCCGGCAGGATTCGAACCTGCGGCCTTCTGCTCCGGAGGCAGACGCTCTATCCCCTGAGCTACGGGGGCTCATCGGGCGCAGCAAGCCTAACCCACGGCGACAACAGATCCCAACCCGGTCGGTACGCGTGTCAGAACCGTGGCGGACCGTCGGTGCTGGGATGGCCGGCTGACGTGCGGGGCCGAGCGCTCCAGATGTGTGTCGTATCGAAGGATGTGGGTGCTGCAGCGCCCACATCCTTCGATACGACACACATTTACGGGGCGGTCAGCGTCCGGACGGTGACGGTGGAGCCGGATTCGCCGCGCAGCACGTGCAACTGCGACGGAATACGGGCACGCAGTTCGTCGACGTGGCTGACCAAGCCAACAACTCTGCCGCCCGAACGCAATTCGTCGAGCACGCCCATCACCAGGTCGAGGGACTCCGGGTCGAGGGTGCCGAACCCCTCGTCGATGAACATCGTGTCGAGCACACGGCCGCCCGCTTCGCTCGACACGACGTCGGCAAGTCCGAGTGCCAGCGCCAGGGACGCGAAGAACGTCTCGCCACCCGAGAGGGTTGTCGCCGCACGCGTGACACCCGTGTACTCGTCGCGCACCTCGATACCGAGACCGCCACGACGCCCCCGCGGCCCTCCGGCATCGGAGTGTGCGAATTCGTAACGGCCAGAGGACATGTGCCGAAGTCGATCCGACGCCGCGACCAAGACTTCTTCGAGGCGTGCCGCGAGGACGTACGAGCGCAGTGTCATTCGCTTCGCGTTCTGCCCTCGTCCACTCACCAATTCGGCGAGATCGTGGATCTCCTTCTGCCGCAGACGAATCGGCTCGAAATCGGTCAGCGCCTCCCAGTAGAGGGTGACGTGATCGGCCAGCCCGGTCGCTCGCCGCGTGGAGACGGCCGCAGCGCCGGACGCGGCGTCGCAGCGGGCGCGCACCGTCTCGAGCGTGGTCTCGAGGTGAGCCAGGCCGACGGGCTCGGTTGCCAGCGCCGAACGCACGTCGTCGTCGTCGAGCGTGCCCTGCGCCTCGACTCTCAGGCCGTGCGCCTTGCGCAGCGACGACTCCCAGACCCCCATCTGCTCGTCCGTCGCCATCGCCGCTCGCACCGCGGTCTCGTCGGCGAACTGCGCTTCGTCGCACGCGGACGCGGCGCGGCTCGCCGCCTGTGTCGCCCACTCTCCGGCACGGCGCACCTCCGCACGCGCATCTCGCAAAGCCGTCGCGCAGCGACACAGTTCGGCCAGTTCGGCCCGGCGGCCGCTGACATCGCCCCGGCCTCCGGTTGCCGTCGAGACCTCCGCGTCGAGCGACTCGAGTTCGCCACGCAGGGAGTCCAGACGCACGGACGCCGCAGCCCGCCGCGCCTGAATCTGCGATCGTTCGGCCTGCCATGTGCTGGTCCGCCCGTCCAATTCGTCGACGACGCGCTGCAGCTTGTCGACCGACGCCGCGGCGTGTTCGGCTTTCGTGCGCCGCTTGACCGTATCGTCGCGATCGGAGCATACGGACTCGCGCTCCGCATCACCGATCATCTTGTCCAGATTGGCTTTTCGCTCGCGATAGGTGTCCAGCGACGAGCGCGCACGCGTCAGCTCGGCGGAGGCGCGGTGTTCGATGTCAGCAGCCGCCGCCTCGTCGGCGTCGCCCACATGATCGCCTGGATCGCTCGTCGTGGGTGCGGGGTGCTCGCGCGAGCCGCAGACGGTGCACGGCTCGCCGTCGACGAGTTGGGACGCGAGTTCGGCCGCCATCCCGGCAAGGCGACGTTCGCGAAGGTCGAGCAGTCTGGTCCGTGCGTCATTGTGCGCCGAGTGTGCGTCGGCGACAGCGCGCTCGGCACGACTGAGTACAACCTCGAGTTTGTCGCGCTCATCGATGGCCTCGAGAATCGACGTCTGCTGTGCCTGCTGATTGCGCAGCGTCTCGATCCGGGCACGCTGCTCATGGGCATCGTGCAGGGCAGCGATAGCTGCGGTCCGTTGCTCCGGCAGCGCCGCGAGCGCGTCGTCGAGTTCGACGGTGCGGGTGGCGGCAGCCGAGACCTCGGCCTCAGCTGCGCCGATCGCAGCGATCAGCGTGGGACGTTCGAGTGTCCTGCGCACCAGCGGTTCGAGCCGACCCGACTCCGCCGCCCAGGTGTCGATCGCGCGGGCCAACTCGGTGTCGTCGCACTCGCGCGCCCACGCCGCCTCCACCTCTTCGGACACCGCATGCTCGGACACGGCCGATTCCGCTGCCGCACGGAGTGCATCGGCAGCACGGGCGTTGGCGATCGCCTGCTCGTGATCGGCGAGCACGGGGACCACGGGCGCCGCGCGACGCGCGGCGGCGAGTGCCTTCTCGGCGACATCGAGTTCGGGCTCGGCGGCGTCGAGTTGTTCGATGCGTGACCGCGCGGCGAGTCCACGCTGCCTGTCGTGCATCATCTTTCTGCCGCGGTCGTATGACTGCTGCGCGGCGTCGAGTACGTCGCGCGCCTCCGCCAACGCCGTGGCGTCGCGGCGTTCTGCCTCGCGAGCGTCGTCGAGGCATTTCTGCGCCCAGGCCATGTCGGGCTCAATGGGTGCCTCGACGTCGGCCAGGGCCCCGATCTGTGCGGCGATGCGGTCGATCGACGCCGCCTTTGCGTCGAGCGCCGCTGCACTCTCTCGCGCACGCTCGCGCAGCCACTCCTCGACGTCACCGAATCGCTCGGTGTCGAAAAGTCTCTCCAACAACGCTTCTCGCTCTTCGTTGGGTGCGCGCAAAAACCGCGAGAAGTCGCCCTGCGGGAGAAGCACGACCTGGAAGAACTGCTCGGCACTCATGCCGAGGAGCTCGCTCACGGTCTCGCCGATCTCGGGCAACCGGGTGAGTGCCACCCCCGACCCGTCGACCCACTCGAGCGTCGCCTTCGCCTGGACCTTTGTTGTCCCCGTCCCCCGCTTCTTGGGGCGCTGATACTCGGGCGACCGGATGATGCGGAATCGGCGGCCGTTGATCGTCGCTTCTACCTCGACCTGCGGAACCTGTTCTGCCGGAGCGTGATCGGAATGCAGACGTTTGGCCTCGTTCCGGGCGCCGGGCACCCTGCCGAAGAGCGCGAACGCGACGGCGTCGAGCACCGTCGTCTTGCCTGCACCCGTCTGCCCGTGCAGCAGGAACAGGCCGTCGGCTCCGAGCGCGTCGAAGTCGATCGCCGTATCGTCGGCGAACGGCCCGAACGCGCTCATGCGCAACCGATGAAGTCTCATGCCGACTCTGCCACCCGGTGGCCGTCTGCCGGCGCGTCGATCTCGAAGAGCGCCAACGGCTCGCAGGATGCGACCTGCTCCGGCTCGCCGACGACAGCGCGTAGCGCGCTTTCCACAAGCGCCCGCTCACGGGTAGTCGGCTTGTCGCGTACATCGGTGACGAAGGATGTGATGATCTCCGCATCGCTGCGACCGCGCACCCGAGAGCGGTAGTCGACGCTGTTCTCGGCGTCGGGACGCTGCCACTGCACGTGCACGGCATGCGGAAACCGTTGTCGCAGAACACGCATCGCGTCGACCGGGCGGACCGCATCGGTCAGCGTCGCTTCGACGTAGTCGTCTTCGGCAATCGACAGCGACTCGTCGGTCAGCAACTCGTCGAGCGTGCCCCGCAGCGACGTGAGACCGCGCACGATCGGCAGATCGTGGCGACGGACGTCGGACACACCGTCGGCGTCGAGGTCGATGAGCCACACCGCTTTGTGGTGTGTGTTCTCGCCGAACGAGTACGGGATGGGCGACCCGCTGTAGCGGACTGTCGGCGTGAGTTCCTGCGGCGAGTGCAGGTGGCCGAGTGCGACGTAGTCGACCCCCGAGAACACCTCGGCCGCAACGGTTTCTACTCCCCCGACGCTGATCGAACGTTCGGACCCGGTGGCGAGACCACCGACGACGAACGCGTGCGCGACGACCACCGAACGCGCATCGCGTGCGGCGAGATCGGCGCGGATGCGTTCCATGGCCGCAGTGAGCACATCGGAGTGTCCGCGCGCGTCGTCGACGCCGAGTTCGGTTCGCGTGACCTCGGGTTCGAGGTACGGGATTCCGTAGATCGCCACGTCTCCGTGTTCGTCGGAGAAGACGATGGGGTCGGCGATCGACGCCACCGAGGTGCGCAGATGCAGACCACCGGCTGCGGCGAAGCCCGATCCGACACCCAGACGTGTCGGCGAATCATGATTGCCGGAGGTCACGACGATCGCGGCACCGGCGGCCGCAATCGCGGCAAGGCCGTCGTCGTAGACGCGGACGGCGTCGGCCGAGGGCACCGACCTGTCGAAGACGTCGCCCGCCACCACGACGACATCGACCGATTCCGCGGCGACGACGTCTGCGAGGTGACGCAGCGACGCGCGCTGGTCATCGAGCAGGTCGGCGCCGTGGAAGGTTCGGCCGATATGCCAGTCGGAGGTGTGCAGGATTCGCATGGGAAACACCGTACGATCTGCCACCGACAGATCCGGGGAGGCGCGTCAGCCCGCCCCGGATGCCGTCACGCTGCCCCGGCCTCTTCCACCGCACCTTCGGCGGCCGCTGCGGCCTTGGCTTCTGCCGCAGGCGGATACGAACGCTGCGTCGCCGGCCGCTTGAGGAACAGCGTTGCGACGACGCCGATCAGCAATGCCGCCGCGGGCAGATAGAGGGTCTGTCCCATTGCGAGCGCGAACGGCTCACGGACGGGGTGACCGAAGACCTCGATCGGCAACTGCTTGGCGCTGTCGTTGTTCGACGCGGTGTCCATGCCGGGCAGATTCGCGGCCAGTCTCGTCTGCATCAGTGCGCCGACAGCAGCCGCGCCGATCACCGAGCCGATCATTCGCGTGGTGTTGTAGACGCCTGCTCCCGCACCAGCCTGGTACCAGGGGAGGTCGCGGGTTGCGGTCGCCGCGAGCGGCGCCCAGATACCCGCCGACGCGATGCCCATCAGCGCCAGCGGCAGGATCAGCTGCCACACGGGGGTCGCCGACCGCGCGATGCTGCCCATCCAGAACAGCGAGATCGATGCCAGGAACAGACCCGTGGAGATGATGAGGCTGGGATGCACGCGGTCGAGAACTCGCCCGACGATCGGTGCGAGGATGCCGGTGAAGATCGCCATCGGCACCATGACCAACGCCGATTGCGTGGGCGTCATGCCGCCGACGAGCTGCAGGAAGAACAT
Source organism: Gordonia sp. 852002-50395_SCH5434458 (assembly GCF_001665905.1). Classification (NCBI taxonomy): domain Bacteria; kingdom Bacillati; phylum Actinomycetota; class Actinomycetes; order Mycobacteriales; family Gordoniaceae; genus Gordonia; species Gordonia sp. 852002-50395_SCH5434458. Next base: position 11,584 of record NZ_LZTC01000012.1, on the reverse strand, counting down.
GGCCGGAATCATCTGACCGGAGATCGCGAAGCCCATCGAGGCGATACCGATGTTGGACAACGAGAAATTGCGCTGACGGAACAACGAGAGCGGAACGAGCGGTTCGGTCTTGACTCGCGACTCCCAGAAGATGAACAGCGCGAACACGACGACGCCCACGATGATGAGCGCCCAGATCCACGGCGCCCAGTCGTACTTCTCACCGTCTTGAATACCGAACACCAAGGCGGACAGACCGATTGCCGACAGTACGACTCCGACCCAGTCGAAGGAGTGGTCGTGCTTCTCGACCTCGGGCACGAGCACGGCCGCGAGGATCAGGCCGATGATGCCGACGGGGAGGTTGACGAAGAAGATCCACTCCCAGCCGAGGTTGTCGGTCAGCACGCCGCCGAGCAGCGGGCCGACCAGCGTTGCCACACCGGCGATGGTGCCCCAGACACCCATTGCCGCACCACGCTTTTCGGGCTGGAAGATACGCGTGATCATGGCCATCGTCTGCGGCGTGATGAGTGCGGCTCCGACGCCCTGCAGTCCGCGCGCTGCGATCAGTTCGCCGATCGAGCCGGAGAACCCGCACCAGACGCTCGCGGCGGTGAACACCACAAGGCCCACCTGGTAGACGGTCTTGGGTCCGTACTTGTCGCCCAGCCTGCCCGTGATCAGCAGCGGCACAGCGTAGGTCAACAGATACGCGCTGGTCACCCAGACGATGCCGTTGACGTCGGTATCGAGCGCCGCACGGATCTGCGGCTGTGCGACGGCGACGATCGTCATGTCGACGAGGATCATGAAGAAGCCGACGCACAGGGACATGAGCGAAAGCCACGGTCGGTTGGTCACCGACTTGAATGCCGGAGCGGTCATGAGTTCTGCACTTTCTGAGGTGTGGACGAATCCTGCGCTGGGGACGAGTTCTGTGCTGGGGAGGATTGAGGTGGTGACGGCGTGGTGGTGTGCTTCGTGCGCCACGTCGAGCCGGGGTCGTCGATCCACTCGATGTCGTTGTGACGCAGACGCCCGACGAGATCGACAAGCCAATCGATCTGCGTTTGCAGAGTTGCCAGGCGGCACCCGACGTCGAGGTAGAACATCTCGACCGCTCCGCGTGCATGCGCTGCCTCTGCCGCCACCTCGACCCGTTCACGATCTGCGCGCATCGCATCGATACGTCGTTCAAGCAGTTCGACAACCCGCTGTCGCGGCAACGAATGCGCTTCGGACAGAGCGAGGTAGAGCTCGGGATATTCGACGGGGTGACGTTCGAGAATCGCCTCGAGGCTCGCAGCGAGCGCGGCCCTGCCCGCTTCGGTGATCGCGTAAACGGTCCGCTGCGGTCGGTTGCCCTCCTGACGGACCTCGACGACCTCGATGAGTCCGTCGGCGGCCAGGCGGTCGACGGTGTGATAGAGCGTGCCGGGACGAATCTTGGTGAGGCGGTCTTCTTCGCGCTCGATCGTGGTCTGGAACATCTCGTACGGGTGCATCGGCCGTTCGGCAACCAGGCCGAGCACCAGGATCGCCTGCGGAGCCAACGGTCGCGTCACAGTCACGGCGTGGCCCCCTTTCTCGCTGCCAAATATTCCGGGTGGAATATACCGCGCCGAATAACGGGTGCCAACCGTCGGTGGCGATCACTACTGTGGAGTCATGAGTCCCGCCCAGTCAGGCACACAAGCCCAGTCAGGCACGCAGGCGTCCTATGTCACCAGCGGGCAGGAGTTCGTCCGCGACACGCAGTACATCGAGACCCGCATCACGCGCGATGGTCGCGACGGCTATCCGGTCGAGGCAGGTCGGTATCGACTCGTGGCGGCGCGCGCGTGCCCGTGGGCCAACCGCACCCTGATCGTTCGACGACTCCTCGGTCTCGAGGATGCGATCTCGTTGGGACTGTGCGGTCCCACCCACGACAAGGACTCGTGGACGTTCGACCTCGACCCCGGCGGCGTCGACCCCGTCCTGAAGATTCCACGTCTCAAAGACGCGTACGAGAAGCGGTTCCCCGGTTATCCGAAGGGCATCACCGTCCCGGCGATCGTCGACGTCCCCAGCGGTGAGGTCGTGACCAACGACTTCAAGCAGATCACCGTCGACTTCGAGGTCGAGTGGTCCGACTATCACCGCGAGGGGGCGCCCGACCTCTACCCCGAGCACCTACGCGACGAGATCGAATCCGTCAGCAAGGGTGTCTACACCGAGGTCAACAACGGCGTGTACCGCTGCGGATTCGCCGGCAGTCAGGAGGCGTACGACAAGGCCTACGACCGGCTCTTCACCAAACTCGACGAACTGACCGAACGCCTGGCAGCGCAGCGTTACCTGGCGGGCGACACCATCACCGAGGCAGACGTCCGGCTGTTCACGACGCTTGCGCGATTCGATCCGGTCTATCACGGGCATTTCAAGTGCAATCGGAGCAAACTGTCGGAGATGCCTGTGTTGTGGGCGTACGCGCGAGATCTCTTCCAGACTCCGGGTTTCGGCGACACCGTCGACTTCACACAGATCAAGCAGCACTACTACCTCGTCCACCGCGACATCAATCCCACCGGGATCGTGCCCGACGGCCCGGACCTGAGGAATTGGCTCACTCCTCACCATCGCGACGAGCTCGGGGGCAGCCCCTTCGGAGACGGGACGCCACCACCCCCACCGCGGCCGAATGAGGTCGTGCCAGAACAGGATTGGGTACCACTGCCATGACCGAAGCCAAACGAACCGAACAGAAGCCTCCCGCGAAGGCGGTCGAGGTGACCGGGGGCCTGCTGGACAAGGCTCAGCGCCTCCAGGCTCCGGCGGTCAAGAAGTACGTGAACGCGCTGCGTAAGGCGCATCCAGACGAGTCGCCGGAGCAGATCATCCGGAGGCTGGAGAAGCAGTTCCTGCGGACCGTCATGGGTACGGGTAGCGCGGTCGGCGCAACCGCGGCGATCCCCGGGGTCGGCACCATGACGGCGCTGACCGCGATGACGGGCGAGACCGCCCTGTTCCTCGAAGCCTCAGCGTTGTTCGCACTGGCCGTCGCCGAGGTACACGGCATCGGCGTCGAGCAGTCCGAGCGACGAAAGACGCTCGTCCTGGCGGTGGCTCTCGGTGAGGAGGGCGTCGCAGCGCTCGGCCGCCTCATCGGCACCCGAGGTGGCGCACTGCGTCGACTCGGAACCGCAGCCATCCCCGGTGGTGGCCTCGGGAAACTGAACACCACTTTGATGAACAAGATCGTCAAGAAGTATGCGATCAAGCGCGCGCCGCTCATCTTCGGGAAGCTGATGCCTGCAGGTATCGGAGCCGTTGTCGGCGGTGCCGGAAACCGCGCACTCGGACGTCGCGTCGTCCTCAACGCACGCGAGGCGTTCGGTCCGGCGCCGAAGTCGTGGCATGGCGATGTCGTCGACGGGAGCGTCGTCACCGAACCCGGCCTGCCCGCCGGGGATCGGTGACCGGCTCCCTCACGGACAGCCCGGCCCCGATCCGAGATGCCCCACCCACCGACAATCCGACTTCCGCGCAGCGCACCGGCTGGATTCGTCGACTCTCCACTGAATGCTGGCGACATCGCAGATTGGTGGTCGTCACTCTTGCGGTGACTCTGGTTGCCGTTGCCGTCGACCTCGTCGCGCCCCTGCTGGCCAAGGCTGCGATTGATCACGCGACCGGAGCGCAACGCGGCGGCGCGACGATCTCGGTGGTAGTCGCGGCGCTGCTTGTGTTGGCGGTCGTGCGTTACGCCTGTCAGTTCGGGCGCAGGCTCACCGCGGGACAACTGTCGATCAGCGTGCAGAATGCGTTGCGACTCCGCCTGATGCACACGCTGCTGCATCTCGACGGTGCCGCTCAGTCACGCATCAGCACGGGACAGGTTGTCTCGCGGTCGATTTCGGACCTGCAGATCGTGCAGGGACTGCTGGCCGTGGTCCCGTTGTCGGCGGGTGCCGCGGTTCAGGTGGTGATCGCGATCGGGATCATGGCCTATCTGTCGCCGCTGCTGACGGTCGTCGCGTTGAGCATCATTCCCGTCGTCGGAATCGTCGTCTTCACCACGCGCAGAAAGCTTTTCGCCGCTACCTGGTCGGCGCAGCAATCTGCGGCCAACGTCGCACAGCACGTCGAGGAGACCGTGACCGGCGTGCGGGTGGTCAAGGGATTCGGTCAGGAGTCGCGCGCCGTCGACGAACTCGTCGGCCTCGCGCGCGACCTCTATTCAAAACGCTTGCGCGCAGCCAAGATCAACGCGCGGTTTGCCCCGACCATGGCGGCGATACCCCAGTTGGGCATGGTCGCGGTCATCGCTCTCGGCGGGTGGCTGACGTTGCGCGGCACCATCACCGCGGGCACCTTCCTCGCGTTCGCGACCTACGTCGCCACGATGACGTCACTGGCACGCCTGCTGACCAACGTCGTGGTCAGTGGACAGTTGGCTCGCGCGGCCGTCGACCGTGTCTACGACGTCATCGACGAACCGACCGACCCCGGCGACCGACAGACCGGCACACTGCCCGACGGCGCTCTCGGACTTCGCTTCGACGACGTCGACTTCGCGTTCGGCGACAAGGCCGTCCTGCACGAGATCGACCTCGACATCGCTCCCGGCGAGTGCGTCGCGATCGTCGGACCACCCGGCTCCGGGAAGTCGACCATCGCGGAATTGACCAGCCGCTACCTCTCCCCGACCGCCGGCGAGGTGTCACTGGTCTCGACCGATGGCACCCACGACGTCGCCACGCTCTCCGCCGAGAGTCTGCATTCCGCGGTCGCCGTCGTCTTCGACGAACCGTTCCTCTACTCCGACACGATCGCCGCCAACATCGCACTCGGCGTTCCCGCCGATGCACGCACGCTGCCAGACGGCTCGCCACACCCACGCCTCGTCGACGCCGCAGCCCGCGCCGACGCGCTCGAGTTCATCACTGCCCTCCCCGACGGATTCGAGACGATCGTCGGCGAGCGTGGCCTGACCCTCTCGGGAGGCCAACGACAACGCATCGCGCTCGCCCGTGCGCTGTACGCCGACCCACGCGTACTCGTGCTCGACGACGCAACATCTGCCGTCGACGCCACGACCGAATCGCGCATCCTGCGTGACCTGCGCAGCGGCGGGGATGCCCGGCCGACGATGCTGGTCCTCGCGCATCGACGGTCGACGCTGATGCTCGCCGACCGGGTGGCCGTTCTCGACGATGGGCGGATCACCGACATCGGAACCGTCGCCGAACTCGATGCCCGCAGTCCGCGCTTCCGTGCCTTGATGACCGGCGTGGTCGTCGAGTCGTCGAGCGCGTTGGTCGCGCAGCGCGACACGACACCTCACGCCGAGCCGACGGCACCTGCGTCGGCCGACGACGCACTCATGGACCGGCTGTGGCCACCGGCCGATCCGGGATCGACACCGGCGGCAGACGTCAGCGCGGCGTCGACGATGTCGCGCATCGCCCCACCACCGGGTCGCGGACCGAGTGGTCGCGGAGGCGGTGTGGCGAGCGCGCTCGGTTCGATGCAGGCGACGCCCGCATTGCTCCGGGCCGTCGACGCCCTGCCGCCCGCCGACGAGGATCCCCGAGTCGACACCGCGTCGGTACGTCGTGAGAACCGACAGTTCAGCCTGTGGGGCATACTCTCGCCGGTCCGCCTGCTGCTGATCACCGCGATCGTCTGCATCTCGCTGGACACGCTCATCGGCCTCGCTTTTCCGTCGTTGGCCCGTGCGGTTCTCGACGCCGCGGGCCGCGCCGACGAAGCGCGCCTGTGGGAGGTCGCGGCCTTCGGTGTCGGACTGGTCGCGCTCGGCTGGATCGTCGGCGCCGTGATGACGTTGACGTCGACACGCGCAGGCGAGCGCGTCCTGTTCGGCCTCCGGGTGCGCAGCTACGCGCACCTGCAACGACTCGGCCTCGACTACTACGAGCGCGAACTGTCGGGCCGCATCATGACGCGGATGACCACCGATGTCGACGCGCTATCGACGTTCCTGCAGACAGGTTTGACCTCGGCGATCGTCGCCGTGCTGACCCTCGTCGGTGTCACGGTCGCACTGCTGCTCACCGATATCGAACTCGGACTGATCATCCTGCCCGTGTTTCCGATCATGATCGCCGCGACCATCGCGTTCCGACGGGTCGCCGCGGATGCGTACACCCGCTCGCGCGAACTGGTGAGCGTGGTCAACGCCGACTTCCAAGAGAACATCGCGGGGATCAGAACCACACAGACCTACCGCAACAGCGACATCGCCATGACCCGCTTCACCGATCGCACCGTCGAATGGGTGCGCGCACGAATGCGTTCGCAGCGGGCCATCTCGGTGTACTTCCCATTCATCACGCTGATGTCCGACGTCGCGACGGCCGTGGCGATCGCCGTTGGTGCACATCGCATCTCGACCGGAACGATGCAGGCGGGCACACTCGTCGCCTTCATCCTCTATCTCTCGTTGCTCTTCGGACCGGTGCAGCAGCTCTCTCAGGTCTTCGACGGCTATCAGCAGGCAGTCGTGGGGCTTCGACGCATCGCGGACCTCCTCCGCACACGCAGCTCGCTGGAGTCACGCGAGGATCGGATACCGGTGCCCGCCAACGGTTTCGACGGCGACATCGAACTCGACGACGTCGGGTTCCGGTACACCGGCGCTCATGCCGACGCGCTGCGCGACGTCGAACTGATCATCCCGGCAGGTTCGTCACTGGCGCTCGTCGGTCGCACGGGGGCGGGCAAGTCGACAGTCGTCAAACTGCTCGCCCGCTTCTACGACCCCACCAGCGGTGAGGTGCGCATGGATGGGACCGACATCCGCGACTTCGGACTGCTCGACTACCGACATCGGATCGGGCTCGTACCCCAGGAACCACACCTGTTCACCGGTAGCGTCGCCGAGAACATCGCCTATGGCCGACCCGACGCCGACCGGACACAGATCGCGGCCGCTGCACTCGCTGTCGGCGCCACCGATGTCATCGCCGGACTCGACGGCGGGATGCGCCATCAGGTCGGCGAACGCGGCGGCGGGTTGTCGTCGGGCCAACGTCAACTCATCGCGCTTGCGCGGGCCGAACTAGTCGACCCCGACCTCCTGCTTCTCGACGAAGCAACCGCGACCCTCGACCAGGCCACCGAAGCGCTGGTGCTCGCGGCGGGCGAGACGGTCACCCGCCGACGCACCTCGGTGATCGTCGCCCACCGACTCGCCACCGCGGCGCGCGCCGATCGGATCGCCGTCGTCGACAACGGACGCATCGTCGAGTTGGGAACACACGACGAGTTGCTGTCGTTGGGTGGAAGGTACCGCGCGTTCTGGGATGCAGGTGTCGATTCGGACGTCGACGGTATCGAGCCTGCTCAAGGCGACGATCGCGTCTGACGATCGACGTTGCTCACCAGGGTCGCGGGTCGGGACCGCAACCGGGTGTGACGTCGGCGCGGTCGGTACACGGGGCGCAACGTCGCGCGCGTACCATGAGCAGGTGGTGCGTCGTAATCTTCACAAGGGACTCCACGACGCGAGCGAGCGACCCGACACCAGAGGGAATTGAGGCGAGATACCGCTGTGAGCAGTTCGATATCAGATTTCGGACAAAACACGTGGCTGGTCGACGAAATGTACCAGCAATTCAAAGAAGACCCGAACTCGGTCGACCCGAGTTGGCACGATCTGCTGAAGGACTACAAGCCCGGCGACGATGGCTCGTCCAACGGCACGTCAGCAGCATCTGCGGGGGCATCGTCTGCGGCCAAGTCCACAACCGCAGCGACTACCAAGACCGCATCGACCAAGACCGCGCCCGCGAAGAACACGGCGTCCGGCAACGGATCGGGAACCGCACACAGCAACGGTGCGTCGAACACCGCAGCCCCTAAGAAGACCGCAGCCGCGAGCAGCAACGGCAGCGCCTCGTCGAATGGCAAGGCCGCACCCCGTCAGGTCACTCTCGACCAGGAGCCGACCCCGCGTCCGACCACCACCAACTCCCCCGCCCGCGAGTCGACAGCCACCAAGGCCGCGTCGGGTCACAGCGTTGCGAGCCGCGACGGATCGTCGCGGTCACAGAAGGCGCCTGCGTCGGCCAAGGCCGCGTCGACGACGACGGACGCAGCACCCGCCGAAGACACCGAGAAGGTTCTACGCGGCGCCTCGGCCGCCGTTGCCAAGAACATGACGGCGTCGCTGCAGATCCCGACCGCCACGTCCGTTCGTGCGATCCCGGCCAAGCTGATGATCGACAACCGCATCGTCGTCAACAATCATCTGGCCCGCACCCGCGGCGGCAAGATCAGCTTCACCCACATCCTCGGCTACGCGATCGTCCAGGCGATCAAGGCGTTCCCGAACATGAACCGCCACTTCGCCGAGATCGACGGCAAGCCGAATGTGGTCACCCCTGCGCACACCAACCTCGGTCTGGCGATCGACCTCGTCGGTAAGGATGGCAACCGCTCGCTCGTCGTCGCCGCCATCAAGAACTGCGAGACAATGGGTTTCGCCGAGTTCTACTCGGCGTACCAGGACATCGTGCGCCGTGCGCGCGACGGCAAGCTCACCGCGGAAGACTTTGCGGGCGTGACCATTTCGCTGACCAACCCGGGCACCATCGGCACCGTGCACTCCGTGCCGCGCCTGATGAAGAACCAGGGAGCCATCATCGGTGCGGGTGCGATGGAGTATCCGGCCGAGTTCCAGGGCGCGAGCGACGAGCAGATCGCCGAACTCGGTGTCGGCAAGTTGATGACGCTCACGTCCACCTACGATCACCGGATCATCCAGGGCGCCGAGTCGGGCGACTTACTTCGCAGGATCCACGAACTGCTCCTCGACGACGCGTTCTACGACGAGCTGTTCACCGCGTTCCACATCCCCTACGAGCCGATCCGTTGGCGTCGTGACATCCCCGCAGGCGTCGTCGACAAGAACGCGCGGGTACTCGAGCTGATCGCGGCCTACCGCAACCGCGGGCACCTCATGGCCGACACCGATCCGCTGATGATGGACAGCTACGCGCGCACATCGCATCCTGATCTCGACATCCTCACCTACGGCCTGACCCTCTGGGATCTCGACCGTAGTTTCAAGGTCGGCGGCTTCCACGGCCAGGACACGATGAAGTTGCGTGACGTGCTCTCGATCCTGCGCGACGCGTACTGCCGACACGTGGGAGTCGAGTACACGCACATCCTCGAACCGGAGCAGCAGCGCTGGGTTCAGGAGCGTGTCGAGATCAAACACGTCAAGCCGCCGGTCGCCGAGCAGAAGTACATCCTGTCCAAGCTCAATGCCGCCGAGGCCTTCGAGACCTTCCTCCAGACGAAATACGTTGGGCAGAAGCGCTTTTCGCTCGAGGGCGCGGAGTCGGTCATCCCGATGATGGACGCCGTGATCGACCAGAGCGCCGAGTATTCGCTCGACGAGGTCGTCATCGGCATGCCGCACCGCGGCCGCCTCAACGTGCTCGCGAACATCGTCGGCAAGCCCTACTCGAAGATCTTCACCGAGTTCGAGGGCAACCTGAATCCGTCGCAGGCGCACGGGTCCGGTGACGTGAAGTACCACCTCGGCGCCGAGGGCAAGTACTACCAGATGTTCGGCGAGAACGAGATCAACGTCTCGCTCACCGCCAACCCGAGCCACCTCGAGGCGGTCGACCCGGTGTTGGAGGGCCTCGTCCGCGCGAAGCAGGATCTGCTGCCCGAAGAGCGCGAGTTCTCCATCCTGCCGCTCATGCTGCACGGCGACGCCGCGTTCGCAGGCCAGGGAGTGGTCCCCGAGACGCTCAACCTCGCGATGCTTCCGGGTTACCGCACCGGCGGCACCGTGCACATCGTGGTCAACAACCAGGTCGGTTTCACCACGGCGCCCGAGCACTCGCGGTCGAGCGAGTACTGCACCGACGTCGCGAAGATGATCGGTGCCCCGATCTTCCACGTCAACGGCGACGACCCCGAGGCGTGCGTGTGGGTGGCCAAGCTGGCCGTCGACTACCGGGAGATCTTCCACAAGGACGTCGTCATCGACCTCGTCTGCTTCCGTCGTCGCGGACACAACGAGGGCGACGACCCGTCGATGACCCAGCCCGCGATGTACGACGTCATCGACACCAAGCGCGGTGTGCGTAAGTCCTACACCGAGGCTCTGATCGGTCGTGGCGACATCTCGACCAAGGAGGCCGAGGACGCCCTTCGCGACTACCAGGGTCAGCTCGAACGTGTCTTCAACGAGGTCAAGGAACTCGAGAAGTTCACGCCCGAGCCCAGCGAGTCCGTCGAAGACGACCAGCCACTGCCGCAGAAGCTGGTCACCGCCGTCGACAAGACGGTTCTCGAGCGTATCGGCGACGCCTTCTACGACACACCGGACGGCTTCACGCCGCACCCGCGCGTCAAGCCTGTGCTCAAGCGTCGTCATGAGATGAGCCGCGACGGCCACGTCGACTGGGCGTTCGCCGAGTTGCTGGCCTTCGGTTCGCTCGTGCTCGAGGGACGTACCGTCCGCCTGTCCGGCCAGGATTCGCGACGCGGCACGTTCAGCCAGCGTCATTCGGTCCTCATCGACCGGGAGAACGGCTCCGAGTACACACCGCTCAATCACCTCGCACCGCTCGACGGCGACGCCGATTCCGAAGGCCGCTTCATGGTCTACGACTCGCCGCTCTCGGAGTTCGCGGTGGTCGGTTTCGAGTACGGCTACTCGGTGGGCAACCCCGACGCACTCGTGCTGTGGGAAGCGCAGTTCGGCGACTTCGTCAACGGCGCACAGTCGGTGATCGACGAGTTCATCAGCTCGGGCGAGGCCAAGTGGGGTCAGCGTTCCGACGTCGTGCTGCTCCTGCCGCACGGCCACGAGGGCCAGGGCCCCGACCACACCTCGGGACGTATCGAGCGGTTCCTGCAGTTGTGCGCCGAGGGTTCGATGACGGTCGCGCAGCCGTCGACGCCTGCGAGCTACTTCCACCTGCTGCGTCGGCACGTGCTCGACGGGATCAGCCGTCCGCTGATCGTGTTCACGCCGAAGTCGATGCTCCGCAACAAGGCTGCCGTCAGCCCTGTCGAGGATTTCACCGACGACAAGTTCCGCTCGGTGATCGACGATCCGAAGTTCTTGAAGGACAACGGTGATCGCAGCAAGGTCAAGCGCGTCCTGCTGGTGAGCGGCAAGATCTACTACGAGATCGCCGCCCGTCGGGACAAGGAGAGCCGCGACGACATCGCCGTGGTCCGCGTCGAGCAGCTCTACCCCGTGCCGCATCGTCGTCTCCAGGAGACGCTCGAGAAGTACCCGAACGCCGACGATTTCGTGTGGGTCCAGGACGAACCCGCCAACCAGGGACCGTGGCCGTTCCTCGGACTGTGGCTGCCCGAGATGCTGCCGAACCTCCTCAAGGGTCTGCGCCGCATCTCGCGTCGCCCGATGTCTGCACCGAGCTCGGGCTCGTCGAAGGTGCACGCCGTCGAGCAGCAGGAGATCCTCGACGAGGCGTTTGCCTGAGGCGTCGAATAGCAACGAGTGAGGGCCGCACCCGTTTCGGGTGCGGCCCTCGCTCGTTTGTCGATCAACGTCGGAAACTCACATAGGTCCCAGCGGAAGACTGAGCGGTCAGCT
>NZ_LZTC01000011.1:0-118883 GCF_001665905.1 Gordonia sp. 852002-50395_SCH5434458 | reverse complement strand
CGGGTCGCAAGGTCTGGCTCGAGCCGGGGTGCGTACACAATCGTGACGTCAGCGGGGCGCCGAGGAGATTATTGTCTTGGCGTCGCGCTGACGACCGAGTTGTGTACGCGCGCTGCGGGTGATCTCGACAGGCTCGATCAGCGGGATGGGGCTCGATCAGCGGGGCGCCCCGCTGGTCGAGCGGGCGCGAGCGCAGCGAGCACCCGAGTCGAGACCACTGCGCGTCGCGACTGTTAGTCGGCGGGCGTGACCCTGCCCGGATAGGTTGCGGTGCGCGCCGCGTGGACGGGGCAGTAGTGCATCGACTTGCCGCGTTCGGACTCCGGCGGCAGGTTGCGCGACGGCGTCTCGACGAGCGGTGCGTCGGCCGGAACCCGTCCGTTCACGCGGTCCCACGCATCGCGGGCACGGGGATGCCGCCACGGCCGCCGGGGTAGCAACCGATGGAACACGAGGTTGTAGGTCTTGCCGAGGAGACGGAACAGCTTCTCGTCCCGGTCGGTCCAGGGCAGTGCCATCATTTCGCGGATCGGTTCGTCGTAGAACCCCGTGGTGAGCCAGATGAAGTTGCGGGCGACCACCGGAGCGATGACGCGACGCCAGAGCGCGGTCGGGATGAACGAGAGATAGGGAGGCGGGGGAAGCGTCGAGATGTCGAGGACCGTGCGTACCGACTCGTGGTCGCGAAGTACATTGCGGCACATGTGATCCCAGTATTCGAGGAAGTCCTCGTAGGTCTCGGGTACCGGCCGCATACTCACGCCGTACATGGCGTACCAGTTCTTCGATTCCTCGAAGAGCTGTCGCTTCTGGTCTTCGGTCAACCACGGGCCGAACCTCTCGCAGAGGCGCACGTTGCCGTACCAAAACGTGGCGTGCGCCCAGTAGAAGACGTCGGGGTCGAGGGCGTGGTATCGCGAACCGTCGGGCATGGTGCCCTTGATCTCGCGGTGGTAATCGCGCACCTCTTTGCCGGTCTCGAAGCCCCAGTACTCGTCGAAGACGACTCCGCCGATCGGATACAGCGATCGCATGAGGCGTTGCCAGCGTTCGCCGAAGAAGTCGGAGTGGTCCCACACGGCCTGCCCGAGCTTGGGGTGCATGTTCTGAATCGACCCGGCCCAGAGGCCCTGGATCATTCCGGTCCAGGTTCCCCACACCTGCCACGTCAGGGAGTCGGGGCCCAGCGGCGGGTACTCGACATGCGGGTACTCGGCACGACGCGGGGTGTCGGTCGTCGCAGCCTCACGTTCGACGGCGTCGGATGTTTCGGGTGACGAGCTCGACGAGTTGGCTGTGACGTGCGTCATGAGACGAAACCCTAGGTGCGTCTCACGGTGCTGTCAACGCTGCCCGACCTGATCAGCCGGGCTGAAAGCGGACGAGCGTGCCGGCGACGAGTTGCGCCGCGGCCGAGACCGACGTCGCCGACAGGACACCCACGACCGGGTATCCGCCGGTCACGGGGTGATCGGCGAGGAAGATGACGGGCTCGCCGGCAGGCGGAATCTGAACCGCTCCGTGGGCAACGCCCTCGGAGGGCATCTCGGGAAGGTCGGTGCGATGTGTCAAGGTCGGCGTGGTGTCGCCATCGCGACGTCGTAGGCGTACCCCGACCCGATTACTCGCGGGCGTGACCTCCCACGTGCCTGCGAAGAGGTCGCCCGGCTCGGAGAGGCGATTCGCGCGTGGGCCGGGAAACGTGGTGAGTTCGACGACGCCGACCCGCCGGGTGTCTGCCGGGGCATGAAGAGTTGCCGGCCACGTCTGGTCTGCATCCCCAACCCTCAGTTCGTCGCCCTGGGCCAGGGGAGGGGGTCCGGTTCCGGAGAGCGTGTCGGTCGACCGCGACCCGAGCGAGGGTTCGACGTCGAATCCACCTCGTGCGGCGACGTAGTTGCGGCAACCCCATTGCGGCGTGCCGACCTCGACATTCGTCCCGGCGCGGGCTACGACAGCCGAATTGACCCCGACGGCAACACCGTTGACCGAGACCGAAGCGTCGGCGCCCGTCACGGCCACGAGTGTGTCTGTGTCGCAACGGAGCACGAGGCCACCGAGTGTGGTTTCGATCGTCGCGGCGTCCTCGGAATTGCCGACGAGGCGATTGGCAAGGGTCATGGCGACTCGATCCGCGGCACCCGACCTCGGCACTCCGAGGTGTTGATAGCCGGGACGTCCGAGATCCTGGATCGTCGCCAACGGCCCGGTGGCGATCACCGTTGCGTGAGTCACTGGTTCTCCGTGTCGTCGTCGGGTCGAGCGGCAGAGTCTTGGGAGACGCTGGCGTCGACGAATCGGACACGGGTACCGGGTGCGAGGAAGGCCGGCGGGTCGTCGTGTTCGCTCCAGAGGCTGATTCTGGTGCGTCCCAGCAGGTTCCAGCCTCCGGGGCTATCGCGTGGATACACCGCGCTGTATCCGGCGGCGATCGCCACCGACCCGGCCGGCACGCGAGTACGGGCGTGTGGCCGTCGGGGGAGGTTCAGCAGTCCGGTGAGAGCGGCATCGGCGGCGTCAGAAGCGGGCACCAGATAGCCGAAACCCGGTGCGAAACCCATGAACTGGACGACCCATTCAGTACCCCGATGCGCCGTGATCACCGCGTCGACACTCATGTCGAGTGCACCGGCGACGTCGTCGAGGTCGTCGCCGTCGTAGTGCACCGGTATCTCGACGGGTGAGGGCGTCGAATCCGCAACGTCGGCGCCTGCGATCCCGAGCCGCAGTGCGCGATGAATGCCGAGGACATCCACACCGCCACCTGTCTTGCCCTGCACCAGAATTGACGACGCACTCGGCACAAGGTCCTCGGTGGCCACGAGGCGACCGTCGGCTATCGCGGCCCGCAACGCGGTCGCCGACTCGAGTACCGCATATGCCGGGTCGTCGGCATCGGCGAAGTCGAGAAGCACCGCATCGGGGCCGGCGGGTAACTCCTGCATACCGATCGAATCTACCGTCGACGGCCACGTCCGGATGGCACACTGGGCGCGTGACACGCATGGGAGCAGATCGTTGAGAGAGATCGTCGTGTGCGGTGAGGCGCTCGTCGACGTGGTGGCGACAACGGCTCCGGGCCCCGATCCTTCGCACCTGCCACCGTTGCAGCCGGCACTCGGCGGCGGACCGTTCAACGTCGCGATCACCCTCGGCAGACTCGGCAGCGCCGTCTCGTTTTGCTCTGCGGTCTCCACCGACACCTACGGCGACGCCATCATGGCTGCTCTGAGTGCCGGGGGCGTCGGCACCACACTGGTCCAACGTCGCTCCGAACCCACGTCGCTCGCCCTGGCCACGATCGGTACCGACGGCGCAGCGCACTACTCCTTCTATGTGGAGGGCACCGCCGACCGCCTGGTCACCGAGCCCGGCGACTTCGCCGCGACCGTCTCCGCGGTGTGCTTCGGAACGTTGTCCATGGTCCTCGAACCGGGTGCGAGCGTCTACGAACTGGTGATGCGTCGAGCTCACGACGCCGGGCGTCTCGTTGCACTCGACCCGAATATCCGGCCCTCCGTGATCGACGAACCCGACGTCTACCGTCGACGATTCCTTGACTGGGTACCGATGGTCGACGTCCTCAAACTCTCCGACGAAGACGTGGACTGGCTCGGCGACGGAGCAGACGGCTCGTCGGTCGACGACTGGCTCCGGGAGGGCGCGGGGGCCGTCGTGATCACCCACGGAGCCGACGGAATCTCCGTTCGCACACGCGAATTCACCGTATTGGCACAGGCTCCCGAGACAACCGTCGTCGACACGATCGGGGCGGGCGACAGTGTGCTCGGAGGGTTGCTCCATTTCTTCGACGAGTCGGGCGATTTGTCCGCATCAGCACTGCGGTCGCGCGACGCCGACTATTGGCTACGTGCCGCGGACTACGCGGCACGAGTCGCCGCGGTGACCGTTTCGCGTCCCGGAGCCGACCCTCCGTGGGCGAGCGAGCTCGATGCCCCGTGATCGAGGCGCAGGTCAGACGGTATTCGGCTACGGTTGACCAACGTCAATGCACCCTCCGTGGGCGCGCATGTCGATAACCGACTACGTTTAGTAACGGAGAGTCCGACTCACAGTGCGTCACATGTACCTGTGGGTCTCATACCTGAGTAAAGGGGTTTTGGAGTGTCCGCTGAAACAGCTCCCGCCGACTCGGCATCGGATACCGCCTCGTCGACGTTCATCTACCCCGGTGGGCAGCTCGAGCTTCCCATTCTCAAGGCCACCGCGGGCAGTGATTCGGTTGCGCTGGGCAAGTTCCTCGCAGAAACGAATCTCACGACGTTCGACGGCGGCTTTGTCAACACCGCAGCCTGCAAATCCGCGATCACCTACATCGACGGAGAAGCAGGCATTCTGCGCTACCGGGGTATCCCGATCGACCAACTGGCAGAGAAGTCGACCTTCATCGAGGTCAGCTACCTGCTGATCTACGGCGAATTGCCGACTCCGAGCCAGCTCGAAGAGTTCAACAACAAGATCCAGCGGCACACCCTGCTGCATGAGGATCTCAAGCGATTCTTCGACGGCTTCCCGCGCAACGCACACCCGATGCCGGTGCTGTCTAGCGCAGTGAACGCACTGAGTGCTTACTACCAGGACTCGCTCGATCCCAAGGACCCCGAGCAGGTCGAACTGTCGACGATCCGTCTGCTTGCCAAGCTGCCGACGATCGCCGCCTACGCCTACAAGAAGTCGGCGGGCCAGCCGTTCCTCTACCCCGACAACTCGCTGTCGTTGGTCGAGAACTTCCTGCGCATGACCTTCGGCTTCCCGGCCGAGCCCTACGTGGTCAACCCCGAGGTCGCCAAGGCCCTCGACATGCTGTTCATCCTGCACGCCGACCACGAGCAGAACTGCTCGACGTCGACCGTGCGTTTGGTCGGATCGTCGCAGGCCAACCTCTTCACGTCCATCTCGGGTGGCATCAACGCTCTGTGGGGTCCGCTGCACGGTGGCGCCAACCAGGCCGTTCTCGAGATGCTCGAAGACATCAAGGCTTCCGGTGGCGACACCAAGGCGTTCATGACCAAGGTCAAGAACAAGGAAGACGGTGTGAAGCTCATGGGCTTCGGACACCGCGTCTACAAGAACTACGATCCGCGCGCAGCGATCGTGAAGAAGACCGCCGACACGATCCTCCAATCGCTCGGCGTCCAGGACGATCTGCTCGACATCGCCAAGGGACTCGAAGAAGTCGCCCTCAATGACGACTACTTCATCTCGCGCAAGCTCTACCCGAACGTCGACTTCTACACCGGCGTCATCTACCGGGCCATGGGCTTCCCGACCCGCATGTTCACGGTGCTCTTCGCACTCGGACGTCTGCCGGGCTGGATCGCGCACTGGCGTGAGATGAACACAGATCCCGCGACCAAGATCGGCCGACCGCGTCAGCTCTACACCGGCTACCCCGAGCGTGACTACGTCACGATGGGCGACCGCTGAGTTCGACGCTTCGACCTGTACACCCCACGACTCAAAGGAGAGTCCCGTGACCAGTACCGAGAAGCCAGAAGTCGAGTTCCAAGAAGGTCCCGCTCCCAGTGAGTTGGTGATCGCAGACATCATCGTCGGCGACGGCGACGAGGCAAAGCCGAGCGACGTCGTGGACGTGCATTACGTCGGCGTCGACTTCGAGTCGGGCGAAGAGTTCGATTCGTCGTGGGACCGTGGTCAGTCGGCCAACTTCCCGCTCGACCGGCTCATCCCCGGCTGGCAGCAGGGAATCCCGGGCATGAAGGTCGGCGGCCGCCGTCGCCTCACCGTGCCACCTGCGCTGGCGTACGGCCCCGAGGGTGCGGGCCACCGGTTGTCCGGACGGACACTGGTCTTCATCATCGACCTGCTGGGTGTGGGCTAGATCGCCTCGCAACGTAACAACGCCGGTGCATCGGATGTCGATGCACCGGCGTTGTGCTGGCTACGGCGTGATCTGCGACTAGGCGATCTCCCGGCGCTGGGTGAAGCGATCGGCGACGGCAATCGCGAGGTTCTGGTCTGCTTCGTGCTCGACCCGCGTCTCGAATCCTCTTCAGGCGAGCGACGACTCGCCTTTCTCTACGACTCGCTCCGCGAACTCGACGCCAAGCTCGACGGCAAGCTCCTCGTCGTGCGTGGACGTCCTGACGAGGAAATTCCGCGACTGGTCGACGCCGTCGGAGCGGGTTCGGTGCATGTGAGCGAGGACTTCTCGCCGTTCGGGCGACGTCGAGACGATGCCGTCGTCACTGCACTCGAAGAATCTGGCGCGACGTGGCAACCCGTCGGCTCGCCCTACCTTGTCTCGCCGGGCAGGGTGACGAAGTCCGACGGCACACCGTACAAGGTCTTCACGCCGTTCTTCCGTGCATGGCGCGACCACGGTTGGCGTGCGCCGGCGAAGACCGAAGCGCCGTCGAACATCCTGAATCCCAGCGACATTCACCCCTCTGGTCGTATCAGGATTCCGGCAGCACCCACGACGCTGGACCTGCCTGCCGGTGAAGACGCGGCACTCGAGCGATGGCGCACCTTTGTCGACGACGACCTGTCGGGCTACGAGTCCGACAGGGACAGGCCGGATCTCGACGCGTCGAGCAGGATGTCGGCGTATCTGAAGTTCGGCAATATCCACCCGCGCACGATGGCCGCCGACCTCGGCAGGTCGCAGTCGGCGCAGGCGTATCTGCGTGAGCTGGCGTTCCGTGACTTCTACGCCGACGTGCTCTACAACTGGCCAAAGAGCCTCTGGCACAACTGGAATGACCAGTTCGACGACATCGCACTCGACACCGGAAAGTCCGCCGAGAAGCACTTCGACGCGTGGCGTGAGGGGCGAACCGGCTTCCCACTCGTCGACGCGGGGATGCGTCAACTGAGCGAAACGGGATTCATGCACAACCGGGTGCGCATGATCGCCGCGTCGTTTCTGGTGAAAGACCTGCACCTGCCGTGGTGGTGGGGTGCGAAGTGGTTCCTCGACCAGCTCACCGACGGCGACATGGCGTCGAATCAGCACGGTTGGCAGTGGGCCGCGGGCACGGGAACCGATGCGGCACCGTACTTTCGGGTGTTCAACCCGGAGACGCAGGCCAAGAAGTTCGATCCAGACGGCGACTACATTCGACGCTGGATTCCCGAATTCGACACCGACGACTACCCGGAACCGATCGTCGATCACAAAGCCGAACGCGAAGAGGCACTTCGACGTTTCGGTGAGCTCTGAGACGGCGAGATCTGAGACGCCGAAACCCTCGGTGGCGCAAGGCGATCCCCACTCACGAGCGAACCCGCGTTCTTGACGCGCGAGAGTAGCGGGAGCAATTCGTACGAGGTGATCCCGTCGAGGGGTCCGAGGACATCGGTGACGAAGGAGTACAGCTCGTCGGTGTCGTGCACCATGACACTGGCCGTCATGTTGGCCGCCCCGGTGACGGCAACCGCGAACGGCACTGCGGGGTGGGCTGCGAGTGCCTCGCCGGTCGCTGCCAGATGTCGGGGGTGCACCGTCAGCCAGATCGCGATCGCGTCGCGTCCCAGCGCGGCAGTGGCGAGATCGACGTCGAAGTAGGCGATGCCCGACCACACGAGGTGCTCGACGCGTCGGGTCACCTTGCCCGGCGTCGAACCCACTGCGCGAGCGAGGTCGGTATACGACGTCCGACCGTCGCGGGTGAGGACATCGATGATCGCTCTGTCGGTGCGATCGATCGTCGTCGATGAGGGCCGACCGCCGTCGGGTCCGCTCGGAATGCGTGTTTTCGCAAGGGCATCCGCCTCCGTCTGGGTGAGCGCGTCATGCCAGCCCTCCCAATCCGTCGGTGCCCCGCCGACGAACGTGTGCAGCACCGCTGCCGGCCGGACGTCGAGGACCGGTGCCGCCTTGGGGAGTGTTCGGGTGAGGAGTTCCATTCCGCCGTGCGGATGGGCTGCGCGCAGGTTGAAGACGATCTCCCAGCCGGCCTCGTAGATGGATACCCACGAGACATCGTCTCGCGCTGCCAAGGCACCGGCGATACCGTCGGCTCCTTCCGGGCGACACCGCACCCGCACGACCCATGTCGAGTTTCCGAGCGCACGGGGGTCGGTGGCCATGGTGACGCGCAGGAGACCATCGCGTCGCAGGCGTCGATAGCGTCGGGCGATCGTCTGTTCGGCCACGCCGAGGACGTCGGCGATCTCATGAAACGACGCCCGTGGCGAGAGTTGGATGGCGCGAGCGATTCTCGTGTCCAGACCGTCGAGGATGGAGGATTCTGGCGAGGTTGTGGCTCCCATGTCCTGAAGTTAACGGAATCGGGGTCTCCTGGCGACGCCGAGCGATTGCGGGATCACACTTGGTTCATACCGCCTGAGGTGCGTTGACGCACCGGATTCGGGCGAAATCCTCGAAAGGTACACATTCATGGAACGCAAATGGTGGACGCTTGTCGTCGTCTGCGCAGCGACCTTCATGTTGCTGCTCGACGTCACGATCGTCGTCGTCGCACTTCCCGATATTCAACATGCACTCGGCGCCAGTTTCAGTCAGTTGCAGTGGGTCACCGACGCGTATGCGTTAGCGCTGGCGTCGTTGCTGCTGACATCCGGATCGATCGCCGACAAGTTCGGCAGACGTCGAATCTTCTCGATCGGCTTGGTGATCTTCACACTCGGCTCGCTGCTCTGCGGCGTCGCACAGGACCCGGTCATGCTGATCGTGTCCCGCGCACTGCAAGGCGTCGGCGGCGCGATGCTGTTCTCGACGTCGCTCGCGCTTCTCGCGTCGACGTTCCACGGCCGTGAACGCGGTGTCGCCTTCGGCGCCTGGGGTGCGGTCACCGGTATCTCGACGGCACTCGGCCCCATCCTCGGTGGCGTGCTGACGACCGGCGTGAGCTGGCGTGCGATCTTCCTCGTCAATCTGCCCATCGGTATCGCCGCCCTGTTCGTCACGTGGAAGATGGTCGACGAGTCGCGCTCGCCTCATGCTCGTCGAATCGACTGGCCCGGCGTCGTCACATTCACCGCGGGCCTCGTCGCTCTGGTCTACGGGCTCACCGAGGCCGGGCAGCGCTCGTGGGGTGACAGCCTCGTCGTCGGCTCGTTCATCGTCGCCGCGGTGTTGCTCGTGGCGTTCGTGATCATCGAACTGCGTGTCGACGAGCCGATGTTCGACCTCTCACTGCTGCGGATTCCCACCTTCACCGGCGGTCTGATCGCCGCCTTCGCGATGAACGGCTCGCTGTTCGCGATGCTGCTGTACGTGGTGCTCTACCTGCAGGAAGGGCTCGGCTACTCGGCGCTGCAAACCGGCGTCCGGCTGCTGGTGATGTCGGGCTGCACGATGGTGAGCGCCACGATCGCGGGCCGACTGTCGGAGAAGGTGCCGCTGCGCTGGCTCATCGGACCGGGCCTGCTCATCGTCGGCGTCGGACTGTTCTTGATGGCCGGTCTCGACGAGAACTCGTCGTGGACGCACCTCATCCCCGGCCTGATCATTGCGGGCATCGGCAGCGGCCTGGTCAACCCGCCGCTCGCCGCGACCGCCGTGGGCGTCGTCGACGTGCACCGCTCCGGCATGGCGTCGGGCATCAACACCACCTTCCGGCAGATCGGCATCGCCGTCGGCATCGCGGTCTACGGCACCGCCTTCAGCTCGAAGTTGAGTTCGTCGTTGCGCGAGAACCCCGCCGGTGGCAAACACGCCGCCTACGCCGAGGCCCTCAACGCGCTGTACTGGATCAGCGGCGCCGTGGCCGTCGTCGGCGGCCTCGCCGCCCTGCTGCTGATCCGCAGCCGCGACTTCGTGCCGCACGGGCCTGCCCCGACCACCGAGGGCGGCGACACGTCGAGCGAGGGCGCCGGGGTGCCTGCCACGGCCTGAGGTCGGGCGCCCGGGGCCCGGGGTGCACAGCCCCAGGCCCCGACCGCCCGCCCCGCCCCTAGCGCGCCATCGAGAGCACTTCGGACCACTTGACGCGGCTGCCGGTGCGCAGGATCGAGCGCTGGTAGATGCGCGCGGCGAACCAGGTGGCAGCGGCGCAGGCCAGGATCATCAGGATCAGCGAGATGACGATCTGCATGGCGTTGGTGTCGCCGGTGGCGATCCGAATCGGCATCAGCACGGCCGAGAACGGCGGAATCCACGTCAGCACTTCGATGAACGTCGACTGCAGCGACTGCACTCCGAAGATCCCCGCGTACATCACGGCCATCGACAGCACGGTGAGCGGCATGATCGTCGAGCCGAGCTCTTCCTGGCGCGAAACCAGTGCTCCCGCAGCGGCATACAGCGTCGCGAAGAACAGGTACCCGAGCAGGAACCACACCAGAACCGCGAAGAACATCCAGATGGCAGTACCGGCGATCGTCAACATCCCGGTGGCGATCCCGGCGATCAGAGCAGTCAGGCCGAGCACCACCACCTGCCCGAGTGCAACCGCTCCGATCCCGAGGATCTTGCCCCACATCAGGTGCAGCGGCTTGACCGTCGCCAACAGCAGTTCGACGATCCGCGACGTCTTCTCTTCGACAACTCCGACGGCAATCATGTTGCCGCCCAGCATGATTGCTGTGATGAGCAGAATCGCGCCGACGAGCGCGATCACGATCCGCTGCGCCTTGTCGGGCTTGTCCGGGGTGGTCTGAACAGTGGTGATCGTCGGTGTCGGCAGCGACGCCGCGTCGACACCGCGGGCAGTGAGACCCTGGGCCAACTCGTGCTGCTGGATCGAGCCGCGCAGCACACCCGACAGCGAGTCGGACAGCTCCGTCTTGCTGACGATCGCATACGACTCACCGGAACCCCGCACCACCGCGGCATCGAGATCACCGGATTCGACGCTGCTGCGTGCCTGCGACAACGCATCCGGACCAGAAGCGATTGATACGACGGTGATCGGCGTGCCGCTGGCCTCGCCCACCTGGCCGATCGTCGTCGACAGGGAACTGTCGCCCGCAACGCCGACACGCTCTGGGTCGGTTCCACCACCGGAGATCGCCTTCCAGACGATCAGGCCGACGACGATCACGAGCATCAACACCACGGTGCTGACGACGAACGATCGGGTCTTGGCACGTGTGGCGATCTCACGTTGTGCCACAAGGCGAATCGTCTGCAGCGCACTCGCGCCCTGTGAGGCTGTGTTGTCAGTGGAATTGTGGGAGGTCATGCCGTCACCACCTCTCGGAAGAGTTCGGTCAGGTCGGGTGTTGTCCGCGCGAAGCGATGTACCGGTCCTTGTGTCAATGCGCGATTGAGTACTGCCTGGTCGTCGAGCGTCGTCGGGTCGACGCGCAGCCGAGCACCGCCCGGTTGGTATTCGGCTTCCAGCACTCCGGGAAAGCCATCGGCCCAGCGGGTCGTCGAGTCAGGACCGTCGACCTCGAGGATCACGCCAGCACGTGTGCGGAGATCGTCGACGGTGCCGAGCGCACGCATTCTGCCCTTGACGACGATGCCGACTCGATCACACAGTCGCTGCACCAGATCGAGCTGATGCGACGAGAAGATGACCGGAATGCCCTCGGCTGCTTTCTCTTTCAGAACGTCGCTCATCACATCGACGGCCACCGGGTCGAGGCCCGAGAACGGTTCGTCGAGGACCAGTACGTCTGGATCGTGGACCAGCGCCGCGGCGAGCTGTACGCGTTGCTGGTTGCCGAGCGAGAGGTCGGCGACGTTGTCGTCGTACCGTTCGTCGACGCCGAGTCGCTGCGTCCAGCGCCGGGCACTCTCGGTGGCCTGGTCGGCACTCATTCCGTGGAGGCGCGCGAGGAACACCAGTTGCTCGCCGACCTTCATCTTGGGATAGAGCCCACGCTCCTCGGGCATGTACCCGATTCGACGCCGCGTGTTGAGATCGATCGGTGCGTCACCGAGCGTCACCCGACCCGAATCCGGTTCGAGCACACCGAGAATGATGCGCATCGTCGTCGACTTGCCTGCGCCGTTGCTACCGACGAAGCCGAAGATCTCTCCGGGGGCGACGGTGAAAGTCATGTCATCGAGTGCGACGACGTCGCCATACCGTTTGGATAGTCCGTCGACGGTGAGGGATTCAGGCATGATCGTTCTCCTCGTAGGTTGCGAAGTCTTCGGGGTCGGCGTCGTCGCTCCACCACGCGGTCAGCATGGTTGGCACGAGGGCGCCGGTCAGCACGAGGCTGATGAGCAAAATGCCGGTGCCGTACACCAGTTGGCCGTGTACCTGCTCTCGGGTGCCCAGGACGATCAGGATGATGTACGGGATGAACATCAGCGAGAAGAGGGCGATGAATCCCACTGATCGGGCCGAGTTACGTTGCGCGAGTTGGATTTCGTCGAGCGCGGTGACCGGGGTTTCGGCAATGGAGCCGGTCACGATCCGCAGCAGGTACTGCACGACGAACGCGCCGACGATGGCAATGATGAACGGGATGAAGAACGCGTAGGTGAAGAACGCCACCACCGCGCTGGCCAAGAGCACGACCAGCACCACGATCTCCGCAAGGACGATTCGTCGCGCGGCTCGACGATTGCGCCAGCTCATCAGCTTGCCTGCATGACGTTGGTTGAAGCGAACATGGCGTTGACCACGCCACTCGTCGTAGCGACGCCACAGCTCGGGCGTCGCTTCGGCCGGGATGGCCGAGTTGGGATCCCTCATTGTGCTTCCTCCGTGGTGGACGACGGTTGCGGTGAGTGTGTTTCGTCGACGCGGATGGCGCGTCGGGGGTAGAGCTCGGCCGACATCGCCGAGAACTCGGTGCGACTGAACACCGCTTCTACGGGGAGGTCGAAGACTTCGCAGATGCGAAACGCGAGGTCGAGGCTCGGGTAGTTGTCGCCGCGCTCGAGCGCACCGACGGACTGGACGTTGATGCCGACGAGTGCTGCCAGATCGGCACGCGACATCCTCCGCTCGGCGCGTAGAACTCCGATGCGGTTGTAGATGGGGAGCTTTTCTCCCCGCCGTACTGGACTCACACTACATAGTGTTGGGAAAACACAACAAATTGTCAAGGCTGGGCATCAAGAATCTCCGCGACGTTGCGTGCTGCCTCGCGACCCGCGCGGTTGGCACCGATCGTCGACGCCGACGGTCCGTAGCCGAGCAGTTGGACCCGCGGGTCGTCGGCGACGGTGGTTGCAAGGCGTCCGGTCATGACGATTCCGCCGCCGGGTCCGCGCAGGTGGAGAGGCGATAGATGATCGAGCGCGCTTCGGAAGCCGGTGTTCCAGAAGATGACGTCGACGTCGAGTTGCTCGCCCGCAGCGACCGCGCTGCTGCTCCCGCGTGCCGACCCGTTCCCGCCTGCCCCGCCCGTGCAGTCCCAACACACGCCGGTCTCGGTGATGCGGGTGAACATCGGTCGCCAGTTGTCGAGGATTCCGTCGCGCTGCGCGGCTTCGATGGTCGGTGTCACCGCGAGGCCGGTCACCGACACCACCGACGTCGGCGGTAGGCCGGCACGAACCCGGCGTTCGACGCGGGCCACGGCTTCGCGACCGAGGTCGGGTGAGAAGGGATTCGAATCGAAGCGCGGTTCGGTGCGCGAGCACCAGAATGTCTGCACGCCGGGAGCGCGTCGAGCGATCTCGATCAGTAGCTGAACTGCCGAGATGCCTGCGCCGACGACCAACACGCGCTGACCGGCGAAGTCCTCGGGTCCGGTGTAGTCGTGTGTGTGCAGTTGCCTGCCGCGAAAGTCCGCGGCTCCCGGAATGTGAGGGATGAACGGCCTTTCCCACGTTCCGGTGGCGTTGATGAGTGTGCGTGCGGAGATCTCACGCCCGCGGAGTCGGCCGCCGAGCGTCACTCGAAATCCGTCGCCGTCGCGTTCGACGGAACGTACGTCGACTGGTCGATGTACCCGCAGCCCAAACCTGTTCTCGTACTTCGCGAAATACTCGGGAACCACGGACGACGCCGGGAACTCGCCGCGGTCGATGCCCACCGCCTCGCCAAGCCCGTATCCCGGAAGATCGTGCACACGGTTGGTGCCCGACAACGTCAGCGTCGGCCATCGGAACTGCCATGCACCGCCGGGACGCGGGGAGTGGTCGAGCAACTGGTAGCGGTCACCGAGGCCGAAGCGTTGCAGAAAGTACGCCGCCGACAGTCCTGCCTGGCCGCCACCGATGACGAGGACATCGCTGAACGCGTCGGGCTCCTGCGCGACGGATTCGTGCACATCGGGGCTTGTGGACTCGGGCGACAGCGACGGACTCGACACCTCTCCAGTGTGCCCGCCGGAAAATGGCGGGGCTGGGTAGTCTCTCCTGCATGATCCACTCGCATGCAGAAGGTTCGGTGACGACGATCGAGCTCGATCGCCAGGACAAGCGCAACGCACTCAATGAGGACATGGTCGACGGTCTCGGGAAGGCTTTCGCCGACGCCGTCGACGCGGGCGCCAGGGCCATCGTGGTCACCGGCCGCGGCAGCGTATTCAGTGCGGGCGCCGACCTGTCCGGTCCCGTCTACGACCCCGCGTTCCTCGAAAAGCTCATCGCCACACTGCGCGAGATCGAGTCGGTGCCCGTCCCGGTGATCGCGGCACTCAACGGTTCGGCACTCGGCGCAGGCCTGCAACTGGCGATGGCGGCCGACCTTCGGGTGATGGCCCCCGACGCTCTTGCCGGTATTCCCGCAGCGAAAATCGGTGTCGCCGTTGACGAGTGGACAATTCGACGCCTCGTCTCACTGGTGGGTGCAGGCCAGGCGCGCGGCATGCTGATCGGCTGCGATCCGTTGTCGGCCGACCGCGCTCATGCTCTCGGATTCGCCAATCGCATCGGCGATCTCACCGACGCCCAGCATTGGGCGTCGACCATCGCCGATCTCGCCCCTCTGACGCTGCAGCATTACAAGTTGGTACTCAACGGCGACGGTGCGCGCGACGACGCACCCGCCGATCGTCAGGCCGCGATGCGTCGCGCGTGGGAAAGCGAAGATGTGGTCGAGGGGCGTGCCGCTCGCTCCGAGAAGAGAAAGCCTGAATTCACGGGAAAGTAGATCGGACAACGTGTTTCGTCGTCGACGGTGCGTCTACGGGCGCATCGTCGAACAGCCGTGGCCGTGATGCCTAGTTTTCCTGCGTGAAACATTCCGAGTAACTCGCCGAAACATGGCGTTCGTACGTTTGGCCGATCTGTAACTCGGATCACGCAGGAGGGCCGATGGCCACCGATAAGCATCACGAACACGTCGGCGAGGTGGCCGACGAGGTCGGCGAGATAGAAAACGCCGAACACAGCATCATCGCGACGGGTGCGCAGGCTGCTGCCATGCGCGAGACCCTCGAGGACTACACACTTCGTTTCGCGCCCCGCAGCTACCGCAAGTGGGGACCGGGCGTCGTCGCCGTCTCCGCCCTCGGTGGCATCGCCTACCTTGCCGACTTCGCGATCGGCGCGAACATCGGTATTGCCAACGGCACCGGAAATGCCTTGTGGGGCATCCTGTTCTTCTCGGTCGTCATCGTGATCACGGGCTATCCGCTCGCGTTCTACGCTGCTCGATACAACATCGACCTCGACCTCATCACGCGCGGAAGCGGTTTCGGTTACTACGGCTCGGTGCTGACCAACGTCATCTTCGCGTCGTTCACCTTCATCTTCTTCGCCCTCGAGGGCTCGATCATGGCGCAGGGCCTCGAACTCGGCCTACACATACCGCTGTGGATCGGCTACCTGGTCTCGTCGTTGTTGGTCATCCCGTTGGTCATCTACGGCATGAACACACTCGCCAAACTGCAGGTGTGGACCACGCCGCTGTGGCTGGTCATGATGGTCCTCCCGTTCATCTACCTGGTGATCAAGCATCCCTCGGCCATCGGTGACTTCTTCGCGTTCAGCGGTGTCGACGGCGACGGCAACCCAGCGGGCAAGGGTGTCAGCTTCGCAGGCACGATGCTCGCGGCCGGTGTCTGTCTGTCCCTGATCGCCCAGATCGCAGAGCAGGTCGACTACCTACGCTTCATGCCGCCCCGTACGCCTGAGAACAAGCGGAAGTGGTGGTCGGCAACCCTTATCGCCGGACCGGGGTGGGTGTTCTTCGGCGCCATCAAGCAGATCGTCGGTCTCTTCCTCGCCGTGTACCTGATCGGGATCAGCGTCGACAACGCGGGCATTGCGAACCAGCCCGTCCACCAGTTCGTCGAGATCTACCAGGACTTCCTGCCGCACTGGCTCGCTCTGACCCTCGCCGTGATCCTCGTCGTCATCAGCCAGGTGAAGATCAACGTCACCAACGCCTACTCGGGCTCGCTGGCGTGGACCAACGCTTTCACGCGTGTCACCAAGACCTACCCCGGACGCCTGGTGTTCCTGTTCTTCAACGTGATCATCGCGATCGTGCTGATGGAAGCCAACATGTTCAGCTTCCTGAACAACCTGCTGAACTTCTACGCGAACTGCGGTATCGCGTGGATCGCCGTCGTCGCGTCGGACATCGTGATCAACAAGTACATCTTGGGCATCTCGCCGAAGCAGCCGGAGTTCCGTCGCGGCATGATCTACAGCGTCAACCCGGTCGGATTCTGCTCGCTCCTGATCTCGGCGGGCGCGTCGATCCTGGTGTACTTCCACGTCTTTGGCGATGCCATCCAGCCGTACTCGCCGCTGGTGGCGCTCGTGCTCGCCATCGTCCTGCCGCCCATTTTCGCGATCGCGACGAAGGGCAAGTACTACCTGCGTCGCGTCGACGACGGTATCGATATCCCGATGTACGACGAGCACGGCAACCCCACCGACGTGAAGTTGCTGTGCTGCGTCACCAAGATCGAGTTCGAGCGACCCGACATGATCGCCTCGGCGGTGCCCGGTCCGAACGGCGAGAAGCAGTACATCAGCTCGCTTGCACTCTCCTGTGACAAGACCGGTGAGCATGTCCTGCCCGCGCAGGACGTGATGTCGATGACCTCCGACATCCCTGCCGCGACAACCGAAGCGGCGACGACGGCTACTCCGAGCTCGTCCTCGGAGTCGCCGAAGGAGGACGCATAGCCTCACGGGCAAGAATTGCACGACGTCGGGTTCGCTTCAGGTCGGGTTCGCTTCAGCGATGGAGCGGACCCGACGTCGTGTGTAGTGGGGCAGCCGAAGCGGCATGACGATCCGCGATCAACTGCGCGGCGATCGAGACGGCGACCTCGGCAGGCGTGTGTCCCCCGAGGTCGAGTCCGAGCGGCGATCGTATACGACTCAATTGTGCTGCGGTGACGCCGGATTCGACGAGGCGCTCGTTGCGATCGGCAACCGTCCGACGGGAGCCGAGTGCACCGACGAAACCCGCGGCGGAGTCGGCGAGCGCAACGCGAAGCGTCGGGACGTCGAACTTCGGGTCATGGGTCATCACGCAAATCGCGCTTGTGGCATCGACTGTGCCGGAACGTATCTCGGACTCGAGGTAGCGGTGCGGCCAGTCGACGACGACCTCGTCGGCGTCGGGAAAGCGTGCGCAGGTGGCGAATACGGGCCGCGCGTCGACCACGGTCACCCGATAGCCGAGCGAGCGTCCGATGCTGCTCGTGGCACGCACGAAGTCGTTGGCACCCACCAGGATCAACCGCGGGGGAGGGGCGAAGGTGTGTACGAACGTGCGCGGACGGTCGGCACCCGACTCCGCGGGCTCGTCGCAGTCGTCGACGCCGATGATGCCGCTGCGCCCCGACGCGAGGAGATCGGCGACGTCGCGGCCGAGCCGACGCCATGGCTCGCTCGTCGACGTCGTGATGTGCCACTCGGGGGAGTCACTCAGCGTGGTTGCCCAGGCGACTCGACGGTCCGCCGCGAGATGTCCGGTGAGGTCGTCCAACGCGCGTCGATGACCGGAGTCGATGCGCTCGACGAAGACCTCCAGAGATCCACCGCAGGTCAGGCCTACTTCGATGCCATCTGGATCGGCAATACCGAAATGCTCGACGACGGCACAACCGTCGTCGAGCACGGTCATGCAGGTGTGGACGAGCGCTGATTCGACGCAGCCACCCGAGACCGACCCGATGACCTCGCCGTCGGCCGTGACAGCCATCGCAGCGCCGACGCCGCGCGGGGTCGGGCCGCTCGTGCCGATGATGCGAGCGATGGCGACCGGCCCACGACTGAGGCGATCGATCACCACTGGCAGAACATCACGCATTGATCCAGTGTCGGCTCCGTGGCGTGGTTGCGCCACTCGGCGTCACCGTGTCAGCGCGGCGCGACGTGCGTCATGACGTCACGCACCATCGACTCCGTGATGGCGCCGAGAGCGCTGTCGTCGGCAGTCGACAGGTAGACCAGGGTGATCGCGATGATGTTGGCGATGAACACGGGAGCAATGCGAGCGACCGGTGTGAGCCAATCGATCTGCGCCTGCTCGCCCGCCGCGGCCAGCCCTTGTGCCGCAAGCGCATAGAGATGCTCGTACATCTGCTTGCCCGCCGGCTGCAATTCGGGATGGTTGTGCGCGTAGATGCCGAGCGAGATGGTCGCCTGGAGCCGCCCGGGGTCGGCTTTGAGCATCATGTAGAACGCGTCGAGTTGCTCGAACATCTTGGTACGCATCGCCTCGACGCCGACGGCAGACGATTCGCCCACCGGCAGCAGCGACTCGAGCATGAGCGAAACATCCTCGGGCACAGCCTTTTCCATCACTGCCCAGAGCAGTGCGGTACGGCTTTCGAATGCGTAGTGGAAGCTCGCGAGTGGCATTCCGGCATGCGCACAGATGCGCCGCGTGGTCGCGCCTTCGACGCCGTGATCGGCAATCACGCGATACGCGGATTCGACGAGCGCTGTGCGCCTGTCATCGACGGACATCCGAGCCAACGGACCGCTCACTCCCCAGTTGAAACGGATAGGTGTCGGAAGCGTATCAGGGTCGATGTCGCCACGAGAACGATTGTCCACCGATGCGACTCGACGCGCGTCCGATTGATCGTGGTGCAGAAGCGATAGTGTGGCGGAATGGTCGCAAGGAGTTCTCGCAGGACACCGAATTCCCCACAAGACAGGGAACCCCGCTCATGATCAGTCGTCTCGCCGACGTCGGGGTGCGAGTGGCCGATTCGGCAACCGGCGCATTGTCGGCAGCAGGACTGCCCGCGGCCCGCGCGCTCGGTGCCGACCGCGACGCGATCCGGCCGTACGTCGAATCGTCGGAGTATCTCGTCGACGGCGCGTTCGTCAATCCCGAACCGTCGGCATCCGGAGTGACTCCCGACTTCCAGGTTGCCCTCGACATGGCTCGCGGCCCCGGCAGGCCGAGCCGACCGGTCCTCGTCACCGTGCCGCAATTCGACGCAGAGCCCGGCAAGCTCACCGTCACCTGGCTCGGGCACGCGTCGGCACTCGTAGAGCTCGACGGTACCCGCATCCTCACCGACCCGGTGTTCAGCCAGCGGTGCTCCCCGTGGCAGCAGGTGGGGCCGGCCCGACTGCATCCGGTGCCCGTCACCGTTGCCGACCTCCCGCAGATCGACGTCGTGTTGCTCAGTCACGATCACTATGACCACCTCGACATGGACACGGTCGTCGCCTTGGCAGACGCATCGCCCGAGGCGGTGTTCATCGCGCCCGTCGGTGTCGCTGCGCACCTCGTGAGCTGGGGAATCCCCGCTGACCGTATCCGGCAGGCCGACGTCTGGCAGAGCGTCTCTGTCCTGTGCGGAGCGACCTCACTCGAGTTCTTCTGCGGACCGGCCCGCCACTTCTCCGGGCGCGGACTCACCCGCAACCTCACACAGTGGGCGAGTTGGGCCGTGGTGGGACCCGAGCACCGATTCTTCTTCTCCGGCGACACCGGCTACAGCGAGCGCTTCGAAGAACTCGGTGCACGACACGGACCGTTCGACCTGACGCTCATCGCCGTCGGCGCATACGACCCGTCGTGGCCGGAGGTGCACGTCGACCCGGAGGAAGCCGTCGCGATACATCGGATGCTGTCGCGCGAATCGGGCTCCGACTCGGTGTTCCTGCCCATTCACTGGGGAACGTTCAGTCTCGCGAGGCATGCGTGGGCCGATCCCATCACACGCCTGCTGCCCGCAGCCGAGCGAAACAACACGTCCGTCGTGGTGCCGCAGCCCGGCGGCACCATCGACATCACCGCGCGTATCGGGACCGGACTGCGCACACCCACGTGGTGGGAGACCTCGGCGTGAGCGAGCAGAGCACTGCGGCCCCCGAGCGGGGCCTCACGGCCGACGAGGTCGCACAGCGCGTCGCCGACGGCAAGGTCAACGACATGCCCGACCGCTCGGGGCGCTCGGTCGGCGACATCATCAAGGCCAACGTCTTCACCCGGATCAACGCGATCCTCGGGGTGCTGTTCGCGATCGTGGTCTTCACCGGCTCGCTCATCAACGGGCTGTTCGGTCTGCTGATCATCGCCAACAGCGGTATCGGCATCATCCAGGAGATCCGCGCCAAGAAGACCCTCGACAAACTCGCCATCGTCGGACAGGCCAAACCGCGTGTGCGACGCGACGGTGAGGTCACCGAGATCCCACCGAACGAGGTGGTGCTCGACGACATCATCGAGATCGGTGCGGGCGATCAGATCGTCGTCGACGGTGAGGTCGTCGAGTCGTATGTCCTCGACGTCGACGAGTCGCTGCTGACCGGCGAGGCCGATCCCATCGACAAATCCGCCGGAGACAAGGTGCTGTCCGGCAGCTTCGCGGTGTCCGGGGCGGGCGCCTACCGCGCGACAAAGGTGGGCGCCGACGCGTATGCCGCGCAGTTGGCCTCCGAGGCGTCGAAGTTCACGCTCGTGTCGTCGGAGCTGCGGTCCGGCATCAATCAGATCCTGCGGGTCATCACCTGGCTGTTGATTCCCGCCGGGCTGCTGACCATCGTCAACCAGCTTTTCATCAGCAACAACGGTCTTCGCGCATCGCTGCTCGGCATGGTCGCGGCGCTCGTGCCGATGGTTCCCGAAGGCCTCGTGCTGATGATGTCGATCGCATTCGCCGTCGGCGTCATCCGTCTCGGGCAGCGGCAGTGTCTGGTCAACGAACTACCAGCGATCGAAGGCCTCGCGCGCGTCAACATCGTGTGCGCCGACAAGACCGGCACACTCACCGAGAACGGCATGCGCGTCTCGGAGCTGCGGATCATCAGCGACGACGGAAAAGTTGATGACGGAAAAGTCGACGACGGAACGGCTGAGAACGGCAGCGGGGCAGGCGCGTCGTCGAATCGTCGTACGGAGGCCGAGCAGGCACTCGCCGCGCTGGCGAAGAACGATCGCAGTCCCAACGCGAGCATGCAGGCCGTCGGCGAGGTGTACGACGACGCGCCCGACTGGACGACTTCGGCCGTCGAGCCGTTCACCTCCGCCAAGAAGTGGAGCGGCATGTCGTTCGTCGATGCCGACGGCAACGACGCGGGCAACTGGGTCCTCGGAGCCCCCGATGTGCTGCTCGACGACGACTCCGAACCGGCGCGCGTCGCAAGCGATCTCGGGGCACAGGGCCTACGCATACTGCTCCTGGCACGGCTCGACGTCGCTGTCGACACCGAGCCGGACGCGGGGTCGGCGACGCCCGGGCGCCTGACCCCCGTCGCACTCGTCGTGCTCGAGCAGCGGGTCCGTTCGGATGCTCGTCCCACCCTCGACTACTTCGAGGAGCAGGACGTTGCCGTCAAGATCATCTCCGGCGACAACGCCCGCTCGGTGGGCGCGGTCGCGGAGTCGCTTGGCCTCGGCTCACCCGACACCTCCGTCGACGCGCGCGACTTGCCGACCGAGCCGAACCAACTCGCGCACGCCGTCGAAGACGGCGTCACGTTCGGGCGTGTACGGCCCGACCAGAAGCGTGCGATGGTGCGCGCATTGCAGTCCGATGGCAACAACGTCGCCATGACCGGAGACGGCGTCAACGACGTGCTCGCGCTCAAGGACGCAGACATCGGCGTCGCGATGGGGTCGGGGAGCTCTGCCGCTCGATCGGTGGCCCAGATCGTGTTGTTGGACAACAAGTTCGCGACGCTGCCCTATGTCGTCGGTGAGGGTCGTCGGGTTATCGGCAACATCGAGCGTGTCTCCAACCTGTTCCTCACCAAGACCGTCTACGCGGTGCTGCTGGCGCTGTTCGTGGGTATCGCAGGGCTCGGAGCAAAGCTGTTCGGCACACCGTCGATCAGCTATCCGTTCCAGCCGATCCACGTGACGATCGCCGCGTGGTTCACCATCGGCATTCCGGCTTTCATCCTGTCGCTCGCACCCAACAACGAGCGGGCTCGTCCCGGATTCGTGCGGCGTGTGCTGACACAGGCGGTGCCCAACGGAATCATCGTCGGGCTCTGCGCATTCGTCACCTATCTGATCGTCAATCCGGGCGGGTCCGGCAACTCGCTGGGCGGCGACTCGGTGGAGCTGTCGCCACATCAGACACAGGCCGCGACAGCAACTCTGATCACGCTGATCGCCATCGCGGTGTACGTCCTGGCTGTTGTCGCGCGCCCGTATACGTGGTGGAAGGTGCTGCTGATCGCGGTGTCCGCGGGCGCATACGTGCTGATCTTCTCGTGGCCGTTCACCCAGCACATGTTCAAACTCGACTCGTCGAACTGGCAGATGAACTCGGTTGCATTTATTTCAGCGGCCGTCGGCATCGTGGCCGTCGAGATCATGTCGCGGATCGGACCGCGCATCATCGCTCGTCACGAGCGTGAACGTGACGACGCTGAGCAGACGAGCCTTCGGGCCGAGAAGGAGCGGTCGGCTCAGTCCTGATTTCTGGTCCATTGGTCCGTGGTTCCGACCCGCCGATGGACATAGACTCGACTGCACGCGACGCTGCTCCCGCGGCGTCGACGTCGACCCAATCACCGAGTGTGACCAGGAGCAGACCATGGATCTCAAAGGACTCGTCGACAAGGCGAAGGAAGCACTCCGGGGCAACCCGAGTCTGATCGACAAGGGTGGCGACGCCATCGACAAGGCCACCGGCGGCAAGTACGCCGACCAGGTCGACAAGGCACAGGACGCGGCTCGCAAGGCGGTCGGTGCGGAAGACGCGCCCGCTGAGCAGAAGCCTGCCGAACAGCAGCCGGCGCAGCAGCCCGCAGCCGAGCAGAAGCCTGCCGGGGATCAGCAGCCACCGGCCTGAGCGAGTTCGAACCGAGTTGCGGTTGCTGTGGGGTGCGGAATCCGCGCCTCTCGGCAACCGCAACTGTTGTCTAGTGGGCCCGAGGGTGGCGACGGTACGCCGAGACCGTCGGATCGTCGGTGATCCAATATCGCCACGCGACGTCGGCGTTGCGTCGAACTCCGACACGGGGCCCGGAGCTGATCAGCACGGAGTTGATAGGCCCAGCGCCGGCGGGGTGGGGGTCGATCTCGTCGGGTGCGATGAATCGGACCCCGCGCGAGCGTGGAGCGTCGAGGTCGACGCCGAGATCGTCCATCGTGATACCCAGCGACTTGGCCAGATTTCCCGGCCCGCGGGCCAGGCGCGTCGGTGCGAGGTGTTCCCCGCGCCTCCGGAGCGCAACGTCGAGGCCGTCGACGACCTCGCCCGCACGCAGCAGTACCGCCGACGCTTCGCCGTCGGGTCCGGTGACGACGTTGGCGCAGAAGTGACCGTGGATGCGGTACACGTACAGCCTCGACGGCGGCCCGTACATGATCTCCGAACGGGGCGTCCGGGTGTACGCGTGCGAGGCCGGATCGAGCGGGCCCGCATACGCCTCGACCTCGGTGATCCGGATGGTCACATCGTGCCCGCGCAGAAATCGGCCCAGCATCGAACGTGCGGCAGTGGTGACGCTAGGCTGACGAACCATGGCTAAGACGAGCAGCTCCATCGAGGTCGATCTTTCTCCGGAAGATACCTGGTCAGCAGCGTCGGATCTCAGTCGGTACTCGGAGTGGCTGCTTCTGCACGACGGTTGGCGTTCACCGATACCCGGCCCCGGCGAACTCGAAAAGGGCACGAAGGTCTCCTCTGTCGTCAAGGTCAAAGGCACACGCATCCGGTTCGACTGGGTCGTTGAGACGTACGACCCGACGAGCCAGGTCCGTCTCAAGGGCAACGGCAAGGGTGGGATCAAGGCGAAACTCGATCTCGCCATATCGCCCACGGAGACCGGCTCGTCAGTAGTCTTCACTCTTGATCTGGGTGGGCTACCGCTGATCGGCCCCGCGGGGAAGGCCGCGGCAATGGCCGTCTCGGGCGACCTGAACAAGTCGCTGGACACCTTCGCCGAGGTCTTTGCGTAGGACTCTCCGGAGTCGACCGCAGACATACTTCTCGGCGCGCGCAGCGCCGATGACACCAGGGGGACGCACGACAATGGGGCGGCACTTTTCCGACTCCGATTCCGACGGCCAGGAGGTCGAGGGTCAGGGGTTCGATGGGCAGGGCTTCAGGGATCAGGGGTTACCCAACGACCCGACCCGTGCCGGCGCGCGTCCGACGCCGCCGCGACGGACCCCACCTCCTCCCGGTCCCCGGCAACAGACTCCTCCTCCGCAACAGACTCCTCCTCGGCAGCAGACTCCTCCTCGGCAGCAGACTCCTGGCCACCAAGCTCCTCGGCCCCAGACATCGCGCCCCCAAGCCGCGCAGCCCCAGGCCCCGCAGAGCCAGGCTCCGCAGCGCCGGGCGCCGCAAGGCCAGACGCCCGTGCAGCAGCGTCGACCGGACGGGTCGTCGAATACCGGGGCGTCAACAACTGCGGCGCCGAAGACACCGTCCTCGATGCCCCGACCCGCCTCGGGTCGCCAGGCTGCGCAACCCGCCTCGGGTCGCCAGGCTGCGGCGGCCGGGGTGGCGGCGTCGAGCGGCCAGACGTCACCGCGTGGAAGCAGATCGACGCGCAAGGGTGGCTCGGGCGACGGTTTCGGATTCGAGCATCGTGAGGCGCGCAGCGGTCGTCGAGGGATGTGGTTGTGGAGCGCAGCCGCACTGCTGCTGGTCGTCGCGATCGTCGGTGGCATAGCGATCTGGAAGTCCGGAATCGTCGGAGGCTGTGGCGACCGCACGTCGGTCAGCGTCGCGGCCGACCCGGCGATCCGGGACGCGGTCGCCGACGCCACGTCGAAGATGTCGTCGGATTCCTGCTACGACTACACCGTCACAGCGGTGGCAGGCGCAGACGTCCCGGGCCTGCTGACCAGCGGTGACAAAGCTCCAGATCTGTGGGTGCCCGATTCGTCGCAACAGGCGAGGCGGGTGACGACGCAGGTGCGTCGCCAATTCGACACCGTGTCACCGTCAATCGCCGCCACACCCGTCGTGGTGGCGGGTACGCAGGTCGGAAAGCTATCGAACTGGGTCGACGTGATGAAGCTCGACGGTCTGCGCGCGGGCAACCCGATCGACACCAGCACCGGGGATGCGCCGATCGTCGGAGCGCTCGCCGAGGTCGACGCGGGCAAGCTCACCAACGACGACCTGACCGAAGCGATGACCGTGCTCGCGGTCCAGCAGAACAACGCTCGTCTGGTCAACGACAACGAGGGCACGCGGCTCAATCTGGCCAACACGTCGACGACGCCGGTGGTCACCACCGAGCAGCAGCTCACCTTGTTCACGCGAACGCATCCCGGTTCGAAGCTCAAGTCGTCGATCCCCGAGGACGGCACAGTGATGCTCGACTATCCGCTCGTCAATACCGCGCCGGAGTCGCGCGCGGAGACGGCGACGGCAGCGGGCAAAGACCTCTCCACCGCGCTGACTTCTGGCGACGGCGCGTCGTCGATCACCGACGCGGGATTCCGAAAGCCCGGTGACACACAGGGTTTGACGGTATTGAAGCTCAGCGATCCGTCGCAGGTCGACAGGGCTCTACGGCAGTGGCAGGTTCTCGGCGTGCCGATTCGCTCGCTTGTCGTCGAGGACACGTCGGGGTCTATGGCCGAGAGTGACGGCGGCGAGACGCGTGCGCAGTTGACCATCGACGCGTCGCTGACCGGTTTGAAGCTGTTCCCGAACAACACCGAGATCGGTATGTGGTCGTTCGGTGTCAACAAGGGCGGACAGGGGCAGGACTGGAAGGAACTGTCGCCGATTCGTCGACTCGACGCTCCGGCGTCGGGTGGTGGCACGCACCTGGACGAGCTCACGGCAGCGGTGAAGGCGGGACTCGCGCCGTCGGAGCTGGGTGGTGGAACCGGACTCTACGACACCACTTTGGCAGCGTTCAAGAACGTCCAGGACAGCTACGACCCGAACTATTCCAACAGCGTCATCATCCTCACCGATGGCCGGAACGAGGACGCGAACAGCATCAGTCTCAGGCAACTGCTTTCGCAGCTCAAGCAGCTTGAGGATCCGGCGCGGCCCGTGCTCGTGCTCACCATCGGGATCTCCGACGACGCCGACACCGATGCTCTGAAGCAGATCGCCGAGGCGACCGGCGGGTCGTCGTACGTGGCGAAAAACGCAAGCGACATCCAGACGGTGTTCGTCGACGCGATCCGTGCTCGGGTGCAGGCTGCCGGCCGTTGACGTTGGTCAGCTCGGCAATGCTGACAGGTCGCGGGCGACGTCGCGGAGCACGTGTAGCGCTCGCTCGACGATCGGAGCGTCGGCGGTGACCAGACGTGCCGCGGCCAGATCGACGGGGTCGGCGTCGGGGGTCATCGGTAGGTAGCGGACCCCCGCGATTCCGAGCGCGGCGGTCGGCTCGGGCACGACGGCGACCCCGAGGCCCGCCGCGACAAGCGTGACGAGCGTCGAGGTCTCCTGTACCTCGTGTCGGATCTGCGGGACGAATCCGGCAGCCGCGCACAGGGTGGCCAGTTGGGTGTGCATCACCGAACGTCCTTGTCCCGCATGGGAGATGAAGTCGTCGTCGTGCAGATCGGCGAGGGCAACGTGGTGCTGACGCGCCCTGTTGTGACTGTCGGGAAGCGCCACCAGCAATCGGTCGCGCCGCACGGGCGTGACGATGACCTCGGGTGCCGTGATCGGTGGACGCAGCAGGGCGAGATCGATGTCGCCCGCCAACAGCGCCGCGATCTGTGCGGGTGCGAGCATCTCGCCGCGCACACTCACGTCGACGTCGGGGAGCTCTTCGCGGAGGGCCCGGACGAAACGGGGGAGCAGCGAATAGGTCGCGGATCCGACACACCCGATGGCGAGGCGGCCCTGTGTGCCCTCTGCGATCCGCTTGGCGTGCGTTCCGGCATGGTCGACGGCGTCGAGGATTGCGACGGTGCGTTCGAGATAAGCCTGACCCGCGGGCGTGAGTTCCACGGTGCGGGTGGTGCGGATGAGGAGTGGGAACCCGAGTTCGTTCTCGAGCTGGCGAATCTGTTGCGACAGCGGTGGTTGCGCGATGTGCAGTCGTTCGGCAGCACGTCCGAAGTGCAGTTCCTCCGCGACAGCGCGGAAGTAGCGAAGGTGGCGCAGCTCCATCAGGCGTCTCCTCGGTATTGATACTTCTGACATCTTAGTCGATCCCAAATGAATACTTCTCAATATCGCTCGCAGTTCCTAGTGTTGAAACCATGAACGCCCCCACAGATGTCGTGATCTGCTCGCCGCTGCGCACCCCGGTCGGACGAATGGGAGGTGTCTTCGCGTCGCTGTCGGTCGCCGACCTCGCGACCGGCTTGCTGCGCGAACTGACGACGAGGACAAGTCTGGGCGAGGGTGACATCGACGACGTGATCCTCGGGCAGGGGTACTCCAATGGCGAGGCGCCGGCGCTGGGCAGGATCGCCGCGCTCGACGCAGGGCTCGGGGTCGGGGTACCGGGTATGCAGGTCGACCGCCGCTGCGGCTCGGGACTGCAGGCGATCCTCAACGGTGCGGCGCAGGTCGCTACCGGAGGAGCGAATCTGGTGATCGCCGGTGGTGCGGAATCGATGTCGAATGTCGAGCACTACGCGCTCGGACTGCGCACCGGCGTACGCGCGGGCGGCGTCGAACTGATGGACCGGCTCGAACGCGGGCGTCTGACAGCGGGAGGCGAGTCGCATCCGGTGCCCGGCGGTATGATCGAGACCGCGGAGAACCTGCGTCGTGAGTACCGGATCGGACGCGACGAGCAGGACGAGTTGGCAGTCCGATCGCATCACCGTGCGGTCGCCGCGCAGCGCGAGGGACGCTTCGACGACGAGCTCGTTGCCGTCACCGTGCCCGGTCGACGCGGTAAGCCGGATACGGTCATCGATACCGACGAGCATCCCCGCGCCGACGCGAGTGTGGAATCGCTTGCGGGACTGCGCCCTGTACGCCAGCGCATCGACTCTGAGTCCACGGTCACCGCAGGCAACGCATCGGGTCAGAACGACGGCGCCGCGATGTGCATCGTCACGACACGGGCCGAAGCGGAACGTCGAGGTCTCGATCCAATGCTCACCCTGCGGTCGTGGGCGGTCAGCGGATGTGCCCCGGAGACAATGGGTCTCGGGCCCGTCGGTGCCACCGCGGCAGCGCTCGGCCGCGCCGACCTCACCCTCGACGACATCGACCTGATCGAACTGAACGAGGCCTTCGCCGCCCAGGTACTCGCAGTGCTCGCTGAGTGGAAGGTCGACGCCGAGGATGATCGCCTGAACCCCAACGGATCCGGCATCTCGCTCGGACATCCCATCGGTGCAACGGGAGGTCGCATCCTTGCCACTGCTGCGTACGAGGCGCGGCGTCGTGATGCCCGGTACGTTCTCGAGACGATGTGCATCGGTGGCGGACAGGGGATCGCGGCGATCTTCGAGGCAACCCGATGAGCGCCGTCGAGGTCAGTGCGCACGTAACGGGCCGAACCGATGCGCCGGTCGTCGTGCTGTCGAATTCGCTTGGCTCCACTCATCGAATGTGGGACGCGCAGCTCTCGGCACTCGAGCAACGTTTCCAGGTGGTGCGCTACGACACACGCGGACATGGTGATTCGCCGGTGCCGACGGGTCCGTACACGATCGACGACCTCGCCGACGACCTCGTCGGTGTGCTCGATCGATTCGACATCGCGTCGGCCCACGTCGTCGGACTCTCCCTCGGCGGACTGACCGCGATGCGGGTGGCGATTCGCAATCCCGAGCGGGTCGATGCCCTTGCGCTCCTGTGCACCGCAGCGTGTTTCGCGCCTGCGCAACCTTGGCTTGATCGTGCGGCGACCGTGCGCGCCGACGGCACAGGGGCGATCGCCGATGCGATTCTCACACGCTGGTTCACTGCGGAATACCTTGCCGACGAACGTAATACGGACACGGTCGCGTGGTATCGCGCGATGATCGCAGGCACCCCGGCGGAGGGATACGCAGCCTGCTGCGAGGCGCTCGCCACTGCGGATGTGCGCGCCGAACTCGGGGCCATTAAGGCGTCGACGCTCGCAATCGCAGGCGCCGATGATCCCGCGACGCCGCCCGATCGTCTCGCCGAGATCGTCGATGCGGTGCCCGACGGTCGGCTGGAAGTCGTCGGACACGCGGCCCACCTGGCCAATGCCCAACAGCCACAAGAGATCACACCTCTCCTTCTCGACCATCTGGAGCACCCATGACCAACGTCAATTCGCCTGCCCGGCACAGCAAAGTGGCCGACTCGGCCGCCAGCGCCGTCGCCGACATCCCCGACGGCGCGAGCCTCGCCGTCGGAGGTTTCGGACTCTCGGGCATTCCCAAGTTCCTCATCGACGCCCTGCTCGCGCAGGGAGCGAGTGGGCTGACCATCGTCTCCAACAACTGCGGTGTCGACGGTGCGGGATTGGGACTGCTGCTCGAAGCGCGGCGCATCGACAAGGTGATCGCGTCGTACATCGGCGAAAACAAGGAGTTCGGGCGCCAATTCCTCGCGGGCGAGGTGACCGTCGAACTCACGCCGCAGGGTACGCTCGCCGAGCGAATGCGGGCCGGCGGCAGCGGAATTGGTGCCTTCTACACGCCGACCGGGGTGGGCACTCCCGTCGAGGAGGGTGGTCTGCCGTGGCGATACAACTCCGACGGCTCGGTCGCACTCGCGTCGGCGCCGAAGGAGGTGCGGACCTTCCACGGGCGGCAGATGGTGCTCGAGGAATCGATCGTCACCGACTACGCACTGATCCGTGCCGCCGTCGTCGACACCGCGGGTAACTGTTGCTTCCACGCTGCCGCAAGGAATTTCAATCCGCCCGCCGCGATGGCCGGACGCATCACG
The DNA here is from genome assembly GCF_001665905.1 of Gordonia sp. 852002-50395_SCH5434458. Lineage (NCBI taxonomy): Bacteria > Bacillati > Actinomycetota > Actinomycetes > Mycobacteriales > Gordoniaceae > Gordonia > Gordonia sp. 852002-50395_SCH5434458. The sequence goes on along the minus strand of NZ_LZTC01000011.1, from coordinate 88,856 downwards.
ATCGTCGAGGCAGAGCGCGTCGTCGAGGTCGGTGAACTAGACCCCGACGAGGTGCACCTGCCCGGAATCTTCGTGCAGCGCGTCGTCGAACTGACGCCGCAGCAGGCCGAAGACAAGGGAATCGAACATCGGACAACCCGGCCGCATCCCGTGGCAGTCGGCGCAGCAGAGGTGGCATCATGACCTGGACCCGTAACGAAATGGCCGCGCGCGCAGCACAAGAGCTGCGACCCGGCGACTACGTCAACCTCGGCATCGGACTTCCGACGCTGATTCCCGACCAGATGCCCGACGACTCGGGGATCACACTGCATGCCGAGAACGGCATCCTCGGCGTCGGCCCGTTTCCCTACGACGAGGACGTCGATCCGGATCTGATCAACGCGGGCAAACAGACCGTGTCGACGCTGCCCGGCGCGTCGTTCTTCGATTCGGCGACCAGCTTCGCGATGATCCGCGGCGGGCACGTCGACGTCGCCGTACTCGGCGGCATGCAGGTCGCGATGAACGGCGACCTTGCCAACTGGATGGTTCCCGGCGCGATGGTCAAGGGCATCGGCGGCGCGATGGACCTCGTCAACGGCGCAGGCCAGGTCATCGTGCTCATGGAGCACGTCACCAAGAAGGGCGACCCGAAGCTCGTCGCCGCATGCTCACTGCCGCTGACCGGGCGCTCCGTGGTGAGTCGGGTCATCACCGATCTGGGCGTATTCGACGTCGCGGCAGAGGGATTCGACGTCGTCGAGCTCGCGCCCGGCGTCGAATTCTCCGACGTCGAAGCGAAGACCGGCGCGCCGCTGCGGGCCTTGGCGTCGGCTTAGGCCGGCGGGTTCGGGGTCGCGCTCTTCCGTGGGTTTCGCGCTGTCCCGCCTCTATGACCGGTCACGCATAGGGCTGTCGCAGCCCTGACCCACGTTCTGATTGATCGATGTCATCGATCAATCACACGAATATGAGTCCTTGTCTTGTATGGATCGGGCTTCTACCGTGGATCTCGAAAGTGGTGACAGTCACATGGCGCCAGGGGAGTGACTCAGAATTCGCTCCTTCCGAGTAGTCGGCGTGAGAGGAGCGGTGACATGGAGCTACGACATCTGCGGTACTTCGTGGCCGTCGCCGACACATGTCACTTCGGGCAGGCCGCTGCCACGCTGCACGTCGCGCAGCCCGCGCTGTCGTACGCGATCAGGCAACTCGAAGCAGAACTCGACGTCACGTTGATGACCAGAACGACTCGCCAGGTCTCACTCACTCCCGCAGGCCTCTACCTGCAGGCGGAGGCCAGGCGCATCCTCGGTGACGTCGACGGATGCGTCGACGAGGTACGACGTATCGCCGCCGGACGCAGTGGATTGGTGCGACTCGGACTGACCGGCATCGGGGCCTTCTCGCATCTGCCCAGGATCGCCCGCGCCGTCAAACAACAGCTCCCGGGCGTCGAGCTCGCGATCTCCGCGGACATGCTGACTCCGACACAGCGCGACGCGCTGGTCGCCGGCGAGATCGACCTCGGACTACTGCGACCGCCGGTGGCCGGTGACGGCATCGAGGTACGCACCATCGACGTCGAGCCGTTGGTCCTCGCCGTGTCCAGTGATCACCGGCTTGCATCCGAACCTGTTGTGGCGCTGCAAGATCTGCGCACCGAACCATTCGTGATGTACGACAGTCGTGACTCTGCGGTCAACGACGCCGTGTTGCGGGCTTGCAGGAGTGCGGATTTCGTTCCGCAGCGGTCGCACGAGGCATCGGGAACGCCCGTCCTGCTCGCGCTGGTTGCCGCGGGACTCGGCGTTGCTGTACTTCCCGGCTCGGTGCGTGCACTGCAGTCGGCAGGCGTCGTCATCCGCGAACTGGCCGACGCCGGCTCCATCGAAGTAGCGCTCGCATGGCGCACGGATGACACCAATCCACTCGTCGCGACCGTGTCCGAGGTGATTGCGGACGCATTCGGCTTGGCCGGGGCGCTCCTGAGCTCGCCGAACTCTTCCCACAAGGACCACACTCATGAAAATCACTGAGATCGAAGCGATTCCGTTCGCGATCCCGTACACCAAACCACTGCGCTTCGCCTCCGGTGAGGTCCACGCGGCCGAGCACGTACTCGTGCGGGTCCACACCGACGAGGGCATCGTCGGCGTCGCAGAGGCGCCGCCACGACCGTTCACCTACGGCGAGACGCAGGACGGCATCGTCGCAGTCATCGACAAGGTATTTGCCCCGCAGCTCGTTGGTCTTACAGTGCTCGAACGCGAGGTCATCGGCGAACGGCTCGCACGCACCGTCGGCAATCCGACCGCGAAGTCGGCGATCGACATGGCCGTCTGGGACGCACTCGGCAAGATCCTCGGCTACCCGGTCGCCGACCTGCTCGGCGGCTACACCGACCGTATGCGCGTCAGTCACATGCTCGGATTCGACGAACCGTCGGTCATGGTCGCCGAGGCCGCGCGCATGCGCGACACCTACGGCATCAACACGTTCAAGGTGAAGGTCGGGCGGCGGCCGGCGTCGCTCGACACCGCGGTGGTCCGCGCACTAAGGGAGAGCTTCGGCGAGTCCATCGATCTCTACGTCGACGGCAATCGGGGGTGGTCGGCGTCGGAGTCGATGCGCGCCATGACCGAGATGGCTGACCTCGGCCTGCTCTTTGCCGAAGAGCTCTGTCCCGCAGACGATGTGCAGGGTCGACGCTGGCTCGTCGAACGTCTCGACGTCCCCTTCATCGCCGACGAATCGGTGCCAGAACCCGCGGACATCACACGCGAGGTGCTGGGTGGTTCGGCCACGGCGATCAGCATCAAAACGGCCCGAACGGGTTTCACCAGATCGCGCCGGGCGCACCACCTCGCAGAAGGCCTCGGCCTCGAGGTGGTGATGGGCAATCAGATTGACGGACAGATCGGCACCGCATGCACTCTCGCGTTCGGAACGGCCTTCGAGCTGACGTCGCGGCAGGCCGGTGAGCTCTCGAACTTCCTCGACATGAGCGACGACCTACTCGCCGAGCCGCTGCAGATCTCCGACGGCCTGCTGCATCGCTCCGAAGCGCCGGGTATCGGTGTCGAGATCGATCCCGAAAAACTCACCCACTATCGACTCGACCACTGAGAGAAGACCACCGATGCTCTTCCACGTACGCATGGACGTCAACATTCCCCACGACCTCGCTCCCGATGTCCGGGCCGAGACCGTCGCGCGCGAGAAGGCGTATTCGCAAGAGCTGCAACGCAAAGGCGCATGGCCACACATCTGGCGGATCGTCGGCGAGTACTCCAACTTCTCGATATTCGACGTCGCCGACAACGACGAACTGCACTCCATCCTGTCCGGACTTCCGCTGTTTCCGTACATGACGATCCACGTGACGCCCCTCGCCACCCACCCATCAGATATCGCCGCGGGCTGACCGACCCGCCCGCGGCCCACTTCTCGCTCAACTCGCAGCCCCTGGTCACCCAGCACACAGCCCGAAGTAACAAGGAGTATCCATCATGACGAACACCATCGACGCCAGCTTCAACGAAGAGGTCACCGCGAAGGCCGCCGAGTCGGGCGCCAATGCCTCGGCGCGCTTCCGTGAACGCATGGCCACCAGCGGATCTCGTGCAGGCGTCGTCGACGCCGAACGAGTCAACTACCTGGCGAGCAAGGCGGTGAAGGCGCTCAACGACATCGTCCTCGACGACCGCGTCACCTACGAGGAGTACAACGCCTTGAAGGCGTGGCTGATCAGGGTGGGTGAGGACGGCGAATGGCCGCTGTTCCTCGACGTCTGGCTCGAGCACTCGGTCGAAGAGGTTGCCAACGAGCATCGCGAGGGCAGCAAGGGCACCATCGAGGGACCGTACTACATCGAGGGCTCGCCCGAATTATCATGGAACGGAACCATTCCCATGCGCGACGACGAGCCGGGCACACCGATGGTGTTCTCCGGACAGGTGCGCGCTGTCGATGGCACACCGCTCTCGGGCGCCAAGCTCGAGCTCTGGCACGCAGACGATCTCGGCTTCTACTCGCAGTTCGCGCCGGGACTGCCGGAGTGGAATCTCCGCGGCACCTGGATCGCCGACGGCGAGGGGCACTTCGAGATTCACAGCCTGCAGCCCGCGCCGTATCAGATCCCCACAGACGGTGCATGCGGTCAGCTCATCGAGGCGGCGGGATGGCACGCCTGGCGACCCGCGCATCTGCACTTCAAGGTGAGCGCGCCGGGCTACGAGCTGATCACCACGCAGCTCTACTTCCCAGGTGATCCGCACAACGACGACGACATCGCCTCCGCCGTCAAGCCTGAACTGATGCTCGACCCGCAGCCGGTCGACGGCGGCGTCGCCGTGACGTACGACTTCGTCCTCGATCCCGAGGCCTGAGTCCAGCTTTCAGATCGGGCGTCCGCGTAATCGGACGCCCGATCGACGACCAGGGAAGGTCGATCATGTTGGTAGCACCGACAACACTCGTCGCGGGTACAACGTCGGACGACCTGGCGCGGGTTCGTGGTCAGGCGTCGTCGTGGCGTTCGCCCGAGATCGCCATCGCCGACCGGGATCTCACCGACGCGGCGCTGAGCGACCTGATCGCGACGGCGGATTCCCTTGGCGAGGACTCGTTCTCGCGTGTCGTCGGCGCGATTGTGTCGTCGCGGGCAGGCGACTTTGCGCCGATCCCACACCTCGACGCCGCCGTCGAGATCTTCCGGACCTTCTTACGACACGAGATGATCGACGGCTGGCTCTACGTCCGCGAGTCCGACGGTTACCTTCATCCGTATCTCGTCATGGACATCACGCTCGAGCACGGTGACCGAACACATGGTCCGCGAATCAAATTCACGATGGAAGCAGACAATGCCACCGTGAAGCGACCCTCACGTAAGCCTCGGGTTCTCTACTTCGAAGACACCGAGGTCGTCGGAAAGACACCCGCGGACGTGCTGTTGGCCGGCGGTGCGTACAAGGAGAGCAGCGACCTCAAGGCCGAGTACCAGGCGCGCCGTGACCGCTACCAGCACATCATCGACACCGGTTTCGGACAGCAATACACGTTCAGCGGCAGGGTGATTCGTAACGACGACTATCGCTCGCCCAACTCGCGAAACGATCGCAAGGTGGTGCACGACGTCGCACCCGACGAGATCGCACCACTGCGCATGGTCGCCGCCTCGGTACTGTTCGACAGCAACCGTTACGGCGGAGACGATTTCGGTCCCGTGCCGGTCACCACAGCGGTGCGGGTATTCGATCTCGGAGCGCAGGACTTCCTCGACGTCAACACCGCCGACCTCGCCGAGTACGTCTACGAGACACACCTGCAGGACAAACTCGTTCTACCCGACGATCAACGAGAACTGCTGAACATCCTCACGACAGACATTTCGGTGTTCACCGGCGACATCATCGGCGGTAAGTCGGCAGGCAACGTCATCCTCGCCAAGGGAAGGCCGGGCGTCGGGAAGACACTTACCGCCGAGGTCTATGCCGAGGTCACCGGACGTCCGCTCTACTCGATCCACTCCGGATCACTGGGCATCACAGCCGAATTGGTGCGCAAGAACCTCGAAGTGATCTTCGATCGCGCCAAGCGATGGGACGCGGTTCTCCTGCTCGACGAAGCCGACGTGTTCGTCATGGAGCGCGGACTCGATCTCGCGCAGAACGCCATCGTCGCCGAATTCCTGCGCACCCTCGAGTATTTCGACGGCTTGCTGTTCCTCACCACCAACCGCATCGACGGTGTCGACGAAGCGATCCTCGCCCGCTGTGCAGCGATCATCTCTTACGCGCCGCCCGGACCGAAGGACGCCCGACAGGTCTGGCAGATCCTGGCTGCCGGCAACGACGTCATCCTGGGGGAGGACCTGCTCGACGACCTCGTGGGCGGGTTCCCCGACATCACACCGCGCGACATCAAGATGCTCCTACGGCTCGCGCTGCGTATGGCGCGGCATCGTGACGTCGAACTCGACGCATCGGTGTTCGCGAGCAGCGCGGTGTTCCGAGGGCTGACGTACGTGCCGCGTTCGGAGAGATGACCGGTCGATGCGGGCTGCGTAGCCTGGGAGCATGGAGTTCAGGTACGACGTCGAGATCGTGACGTTCGTCGTCTCGCCTGCACACGCCTACTTCGGACGACCGAAGGACGGTCCGGCCGCAGACGTGCCGACCGAGACGCCGTCGAGCGTTGAGATAGTCGCCGACAAGGGGATTCGCGGTGACAGGTTCTTCGGCGTGCGCGCTCACACCGAAGCGGCCGTGACGTTCTTGGCGCTAGAAGCGTGGGAGGCGGCGGCCGGTGACGCCGACCCGGTTGTCGCCCGTCGCAACGTGGTGGTGCGTGGCCTCGAACTCGACCCGTTGCGCGGGAGGGAGTTCAGCGTCGACACCGGCGACGGTCCCGTGCGATTCCGCGGCGGACGTCCGGCGCACCCGTGCGCGTGGATGGACACGATGGCCGGCGAGGGTGCCCGTAAGGCGCTGATCGGTCGCGGCGGCCTGCGGGCGCAGCCGCTGACCTCGGGGACGCTGCGCGTGGGCCGGGCGTCGATCGTCACCGACATCGAACTCGACGCCGCCCGCGCCGCCGCACAGGTCAAGCGCGCGCAGCCGCTGGGGTGAGCCCCCGCTGGTCGAGCGAGCCCCCCGCTGGTCGAGCGGGCGCGAGCGTAGCGAGCACCCGAGTCGAGACCACCCCTCCCGCTGGTGATCTCGACAAGCTCGATCAGCGGTAGACGGTTCGCTCCGCGGGTGGCCCCCCGCTGGTCGAGCGGGCGCGAGCGAAGCGAGCACCCGAGTCGAGACCACCCCTCCCGCTGGTGATCTCGACAAGCTCGATCAGCGGTAGACGGCTCGCTCCGCGAGTGGCCCCCCGCTGGTCGAGCGGGCGCGAGCGTAGCGAGCACCCGAGTCGAGACCACTTTGGCTGGCGGTGATCTCGACAAGCTCGATCAGCGGGTAGAGCTCGATCAGCGAAAAACGGCTCGATCATTGGGCCCTACCGCTGGTCGAGCGGGCGCGAGCGTAGCGAGCACCCGAGTCGAGACCACCCCACTCAGCCGGACACCAGCGCGCGCAGGAAGAAGCCCAGGTTGGCGGGCTTCTCGGCGAGGCGTCGGACGAAGTAGCCGTACCACTCCTGGCCGTAGGGGATGTACACGCGGACGGCGTGGCCGGCGGTGGCCAGGCGCTGTTGCTCGTCGGCTCGGATGCCGTAGAGCATCTGGTGTTCCCAGCTGTGTGGCTCCCGGCCGAACTCGATCGCCATCAGCTCGGCCGCCTCGATCATCGTCGGATCATGGCTGGCGACCATCGGATATCCGGTGCCCTTCATCAGGATTCGTAGACATCTCAGATACGCCTCGTCGATCAGTGAGCGTTCGGGATAGGCGACCGACGCGGGCTCGGAGTAGGCGCCCTTGCACAGCCGGATGCGAGCGCCGGATGCCGCGAACTCTTGACAGTCGTCCTCGGTGCGACGCAGGTATGCCTGCAAAACCGTTCCCAATTCAGGGTATTCGCCGCGCAGAGTCCTGACGATGTCGAGTCGTTCGTCGACGGTGCCGTGGTCCTCGGCGTCGACCGTGACCAATACGCCTGCCGCGGCAGCGGCACCACAGATGGTGTGCGTGTTCTCCTCGGCAATCTTTCGACCATGCCGCGGCAGACACTGGCCCAGCGCAGTGAGCTTCAACGACACTTCCAGTGCCCCTGGCGGCGCCTCGAACTGCGACATCCCCTGCAGGAGACTCAGATACGCCGCGACCGTCGCCGACGCCTGAGTTTCGTCGGTGGTGTCCTCGCCGAGGTGGTCGATGGTCACCGACAGTCCGCTGCCGAGTGCGTCGGCGATTGCCGCGAGTGCGTCGGATTCCGACTCGCCCGCAACAAAGCGGTCGACGACGCGTTCGGTGACCGGAAGCCGCTGCGATGTCTGCTTGATGCGTTGGCTCCCCGCCGCGCGTGTGATCACCGGGCGCAGAACCGAATCGAAGAGTGCGCTCATGTCATGTCACCTCAGTCCTTCTCGGTGGCATCAGTTGCCATGTGCGGGTAGGCCGAATCTTTCGGCGGTACAAAGGTTTCCTTGATGGTCCGCGTCGACGTCCAGCGCATCAGGTTCGCTTTCGAACCTGCCTTGTCGTTGGTGCCCGATGCGCGCGCCCCACCGAACGGCTGCTGGCCGACGACGGCGCCGGTCGGTTTGTCGTTGATGTAGAAGTTGCCTGCCGCGTTGCGCAGCAGATTCGACGCCGTCGACACGGCGGCGAGGTCGGTGGCGATGATCGAGCCGGTCAGCGCGTACCGCGCGGTGGAATCGACCATGCGCAGCGTCGATGCGAAGTCGGCGTCGTCGTAGACGTGGACAGACAAGATGGGTCCGAAGTACTCGGTGGAGAAGGCTTCGTCGGTCGGGTCGTCGCCGAGCAGCACCGTCGGCCGGACGAAGTAACCCTCGGTGTCGTCGCACTGCCCGCCGACCGCGACGGTCGTCGAGGCGACGGTCTTCGCACGGTCGATCGCGGCGACCTGCTTGTCGAAGGCGCGTCGGTCGATCACGGCACCGCCGAAGTTGGACAGGTCCCGTACATCGCCGTAGGTCAATTCGGCTGCCTCGCTGAGGAAGTCGTCGCCCATGCGATCCCACACCGAGCGCGCGACATACGCGCGCGATGCGGCCGAGCACTTCTGCCCCTGATACTCGAAGGCGCCGCGAATCAGGGCGGTGCGCAACACATCCGGGTCCGCTGACGAATGCGCGACGATGAAGTCCTTGCCGCCCGTCTCGCCGACGACGCGCGGGTAGTTGCGATAGTCGTTGATGCGGTTGCCGACTTCGCGCCACAGATGCTGGAAGGTTGCGGTCGAGCCGGTGAAGTGGATGCCCGCGAGATTCTCGTCGGCGAGCGCGACGTCGGACATCGCGCGTCCGTCGCCGTTCACCAGATTGATGACGCCGGCCGGGAGTCCGGCCTCTTCGAGGAGCCTCATGGTGATGTGCGCGGCGTACGCCTGTGTCGGAGAGGGCTTCCACACCACGGTGTTGCCCATCAGCATGGGTGCGGTCGGGAGATTGCCGGCGATGGCGGTGAAGTTGAATGGTGTGATGGCGTAGACGAATCCGTCGAGCGGACGGTGATCGAGGCGATTCCACACACCCGGCGACGACATCGGCTGCTCGGCGAGGATCTCCCGCGCGAACTCGACGTTGAACCGCCAGAAATCGACGAGCTCGCACGGCGCGTCGATCTCGGCCTGCTGCACAGTCTTCGACTGCCCGAGCATCGTTGCGGCAGCTAGCTTTTCACGCCACGGTCCGCTGAGCAGGTCTGCCGCGCGCAGGAGTACGGCCGCTCGATCGTCGAAAGTGGTGTGCGCCCAGGACTCCTGCGCTGTCATCGCCGCGTCGACGGCGGCGCGGGCATCGTCGTGGGTGGCGTTGGTCATCGTGCCGAGCACCTCGTGATGAGAGTGTGGCTGCACGACGTCGAGTCGCTCACCGTCTCCGATGTGCGCCGCGCCACCGATGATGTGCGGCAGCTCCGCCGGTTCGGCCGACGACTGTCGCGAGAGTTCCTCGACGATCCGTCGACGTTCCGGGGTGCCGAGCGCGTAGGTGTGCACCGGCTCGTTGATTGGGCGTGGGGGAGTGGTGATCGCATCCATGGTCTCAGTCCATCGAGACGGAGACGATTCGGCTATGTCCAATCGGCCAACGTCGATGCAAACAGTTCAGCGGATTGCACAACGGAGATCGCGCAACGGCGCCCGATTGCACGGCAACCGGACGTCCGTCGTGCCAGCCGCCTACGCTGCTCGCGTGCGGATTCTGCCGAGAACAGTGAGCGCGACCAGCGTCGTCGCCAGCAGCACCGTCGTGCAGGCTGCCGCCGAGAAGACCTGACCGCGATCGGAGAGTCCGAAAATGGTCACCGGCAACGTCTTCCAGGTCGCGGGGTACACCATGACCGTCGCGCCGAGCTCACCCATCGAGAGTGCCACCGCGAGACCTGCGGCAGCCCCGAGTGCGGGCGTCAACAGAGGTAGCGTGACGCGGGTCAGCACGCGGAACGGGCTGGCGCCCAACGATTCCGCCGCCTGCTTGTAGGCGGGATCGAGTCGTTCCAACGCAGCGGTGACCGAACTGAACGCGAAGGCCAGGACGAGCACGGTGTGCGCCACGATCACGATCCAACGGGTGCCGCCCAAGAGCAACGGCTTCGAGTTGAAACTGATCAGCAAACCCAACCCGATGGCGACCGAAGGCACCGCGATCGGCAGGTGGAAGACCGCGTCGGTGAATCGGCGTATCGGCGCGGGCGCCTCCCTGGACGAGAGCGCGGCCCAGGTGCCGAGAACCAGCGCGATGGCGCCGGCGATGAAGGCCGTCTGAATGCTGACCGACAGCGATGCCAGGTTCTCGCCCGAGAGCGCATCCCCGAAATGGTTGAGACCCAGGTTCGACGGCAGTGGGCCCGTCCACGAGCCTGCGAACCCGGCGATGACGACGGTGGCAATCGGTGCGACGAAGACCACGAGTACGACGACCGCGAAGATCGTCCAGGTGATTACCCGGCTGGCGCGAGTCCAGAGCAACATCAGATCTTCTCCCTGCGAGTCGTGATGCGTGCGAACAACAATCGGTAGGCGCCGTACAGGGCAAGTGACAGTGCGACCTGGACAGTCGCGATCACCGCCGCCCCCGGCAGGTCGAACGTGACGATGCCACGGGTGTAGATCAGGACGGGCAGCGTCGTGACGTCTTTGGCGCCCGTGAAGGCGACGATGCCGAACTCGTTGAGCGTCAACAGCAGAACCAGGCTTCCGCCCGCTGCCAACGCGGGCCACGCTTCGGGAAGGATCACCGAGCGGAGCACCCGCAACGGCGAAGCGCCCAGCGATGCAGCCACATTCAGTTGATCCGTCGACATCATCGCGAACGCGGCCAACAGCGGTCGGACGACGAAAGGGGTGAAGAAGGTGATCTCGGCGAGGATCACGCCCCACGGCGTCGTGAGAAAGTGCAGTGGACGTTCTCCGGTCACCGCGGCGATCGCCGAGTTCACCGCTCCCGCAGAGCCATACAGAAATGTGAACGCCAGGGTGATGAGAAACGAGGGCAGTGCGAGCACTGTATCGATCATGCGCGCCACCAGGCCCGAACCTGGGAAGGGCACGAACGCCAGGACCACGGACAAAAACGTGCCGAGCACAACGCATCCGACCGTCGACGCGATCGCGATCCACGCGGTCGTGGTCAACGCCCGCACGAACGCCTCGCTGCTCAACACTGCGCCCCAGGTGCTTTGACCTTGACCGTCAGCGGATTCGGCCAGCATCCGGATCAGCGGATACACCGCGATGACGGCGATCACCACGAGAGGCGGCAACGCCCAGACGAGTGCTCCGAGGCGACGCGGTGCCTGATTCGACGGCGGTGGTGCGGACGTCGCCTGCTCCGCGAGGGTTGCCGACGTCATCGCGGACCTCCGGCTGTGTCGACCAATGTGCCTGCCGGGTCGGGCAACCGCACGCCGACGACCTCGTCGACCGGGTGGTCGGCGCGGCCCGCGACGTCGGCGTCGATCAGTTGATCGGGCAGACCGTCGACGGCGAGCGTCAAGCGTGTCGACGCCCCGCGCCAGACCGACGTCGTCACGCGGGCACGCAGTGATCGCTGTGCACCGACTGCGGTCACTTCGATTTCGTGTGGGCGGATGCACAGGTGCGCAGGCAATCCCGGCGTCCACCTCGACATCGGTTCCGGGGCGGTCGCCGACAGCATCTTCTCACCGACCTCGACCAAAGCCGTTGCGCCGGACACGCGTCCGACCTTGCAGGGGAGAAGATTGGCGCCACCGAGGAACGACGCCGTGAAGCCCGACGGTGGTCGAGACCACAGTTCATCGGTTGTGCCGATGTCGACGAGGCGAGCATCGCGCATGACGCCGATCCGATCTGCCAGCGCGAGGGCCTCGGTCTGATCGTGCGTCACATACAGCATGGTGGTGTCGGGCAATGCATCTCGCAGTCGTTGGAGCTCCCCGACCATGGTCTGGCGTAGGGCGGCGTCGAGCGCAGCGAGTGGTTCGTCGAGCAGTAGGACGTCGGGCTTGATGGCCAGTGCCCGGGCAATGGCCACGCGCTGCTGCTGTCCGCCGGAGAGTTCGCGGGGCAGGCGTGAACCGTACTCGGACATGCTGACCATGCCGAGTGCTTCCTCGACCCGCTCGCCGACCTCGCGCTTGGAGAGTTTGCGTGCTCGCAACCCGAAGGCGACGTTGTCACGCACCCGCATGTGTGGGAAGAGTGCGTACGACTGCACGACGACGCCGATCCCGCGACGTGCGGGCGGAAGGTCGGTGATGTCGTTGCCGGACAGTCGAACCCGACCGGCTGTCGGGCGCACGAACCCTGCGAGCGACTTGAGTGCCGTCGACTTTCCGGAACCACTCGGACCAAGCAGCGCGACGGTCTCACCACGGCTGACGCGCAACGTGAAGTCGCGCAACGCATCTGTGGAGTTCTTACCGCGTCCATAGGAGACGGTCACGCGATCGAAGGCGATCGCCGGTTGCTGTGGGGAGGCCCCCGAGGGGGTCGACGCCGAGAGCTCGGCGTCGACCTTCCTGCGAGTCAACGGATTCTGTGCCATGTCAGTTACCGGTTGCCTTCTGATATGCGGCGACGTCGGCGTCGAGCGTGGAGAGCACCGACTTCCAGTCCGGATGCCAGATCGTCACGCCTTGGATTGTCTGTGCGGGGCTCGGCGACGTGGTGGGCGCGGCGACGTCGGTGCGAACGGAGACGCCGAGAGCGTCGGTGCCGACCGTGTTCTGTACGTCCTTCGAGAGCAGGAACGTGAGCAGCTTCTTGGCGTCGTCGGCGTGCGGTGCTCCCTTGGTGATTCCCGCGAAGTACGGCAGCGACACCGTGGTTCGCGACCCGTCAGGCATCGCGGGGAAGAACAGGTCGAACTTCGAGCCGTCGTCGCGGATCGATGCGAGGTTCATCTGTACGTCACCGTTGGCGACGAGGAGTTCGCCGTTGCTCACCTTCGGCTGCAGCTTTCCGGTCGAGCTCGACGGCCCGACGTTGTTGGCCTGCAACTTGCCGAGGTAGTCGAGCGCACCCTGCTTGCCCATCAGATGTTGCAGGAGCAGGAGTACCGCGGTGCCGTCGCCTGCCTGGCCCGGCGTCGAATACTGGATCTTGCCCTTGAAACGAGAGTCGAGAAGGTCATTCCACGACGCGGGCGCAGGCTGTGCGGACGGGTTGCGGATGAATGACAGATAGTTGTCGACGATGCCGACGTAGTTGCCGCCGACGGCAGACGGATCGACGCCGGTGGTGTCGACGCCCGGTGCCGTGAGAAGTCCGTCGGCGTCGGCCTTCTGGATGAACGGGGGCAGCGTGACGAGCAGGTCGGCCTGCGGGTTGGACTGCTCTTTCTGCACGCGCGAGACGACCTCGCCCGAGCCTGCCTCGACGATATTGACCGAAATACCGGTCTGGTCTTTGAATTTGGCGAACTCGCTCTTGTACCAGGTACCGAGTCCGTCTGCGGTGTAGACGGTCAGTGTCTTGCCGCCGCCGGAATCGGACGATCCCGTACCGCCGCAGGCCGCAGTCAGTGTGACCGCTGCGACCGTCGCAGCAAGAGCGACGGCTCGCATCGAGGTGCGAGTGAGACGTGAAATGCGCATGAGAGAACCCCCTGTGGGTGATGAAGTGGGCGTGGCGGATGGCGCTGTGCTGCGCCGATGCAGCACAACGGATGTGGATGGATGGTGAAATTCTGGGTGGTGTCGACCGGGTGATCAGTTGCCGAACAATGCTGCGGCGGCACCGATGTCGGCGACGACATCGGTTGCGCCTGCCGCGCGAAGGGTGTCTTCGTCATGTGCGCCGGTCAGTACGCCCGCGACGATGCCCGCGCCGGCGCGCACGCCGCTGGTGATGTCATTGGCGGTGTCACCGACGACCGCAACCTGACGCACATCGTCGATGCGCAGCGTGATGAGGGCCGAGAGGATCATGTCGGGAAAGGGCCTGCCGCGCAGAGTGTCCGACGGCGCGATGACGAGGTCGGCGAGATCGTGCCAGCCGAGGGAGTCGATGAGTAGTTTCTGAGTGTTCGCGCTGAAGCCAGTGGTCAGCGCGACCTTGATTCCTGAGTCACGCAGCTGTGAAATGGACTGTGCCGCACCGTCGATAGGGGTGGCACCGCCGTCGGCGATCTGCGCGTCGTACGCCTTCTCGAAGGCCGCATTGGCCGCCTGGGCGCGTGCTTCGTCGCCATCGACGAGGTGCCGGAAGACGGTGATCTTGGATTGCCCCATCGTGTCGACGACGTATTGCCTCACCTCGTCGTGGCTGGGGCCGTCGGTGGGTAGGCCTGCGGCTGCTGCCGCGGCGTCGAACGCGGCGAGGACCGAGCCGCCGTCGGCGACCGTCGTGCCTGCCATGTCGAGGACTGCGAGTGTGATCGGGTTGTCGGACAAGGTATTTCCCTTCAGGTGTGGCGTGTGGTCAGAGGTTCATGAGGTCTGCGGTGTCTTCACCGATCGCGGGGCCGAGCGTCATTCCACGCCCACCCGGGCCGGTGACGACCCAGACGCCTGGCGAGACCTCGCTGCGGTAGACGAGTTCTGAGGAGTCGAGGCACTGCGAGTAGACACCTGCCCAGCGTCGTGCGATGGGCGGAAGGCGTCGCCCGAGCAGGTTCTCGACGACCGAAACCAGATGTTGGTAGGGGTCTTCGGTGACGTCGAAGCCGAAGATGTCGGCGTCGTCGCCGTCCGCGGTGCGGTCATAGGCGTGTGTGTCGCCGATCGTCAGGCCGCCGTCGAGGCGTTGCACGCACAGCAGTTGCATGTGGTGTTCGGCAGCGACCGGTGACTGCGACTGCACGCGGCCGAGGTGGTCGAGGGCCTCGCCTGCGAATGCGGGGTAGTAGCGGAAGCTGTCGCCGTCGGCGATCGCGGTGGTGAGCTTCTCATCGAACGGCGCGGTCTGCATCATCTGCAGCCTGACCCGGCGGACCGGTGGTTGCTCGCCGACCAGTTCGCGTAGCAGACCCGAGTGCGCGGCGCCGGTGCACACGACGACGGCGTCGCCGCGATGGGTGGCACCGGTGTCGTCGGTGACCTCGACCGTCCCCGACGTCGACGTCACCGACCGCACCTCACGCCCGCCGAGATACTCGAAACGCCCGGTGGTGGAGAGGAACCCACGCAATGCGGGGAGTGCGACACGAGATTCGACGGCTCCGTCGCGTGCGCAGTGCAGACCCGCGACATAGGTGCCCTGCAGTGCGGGATTGATCGCGCGCACGTCGGAGGGATCGAGGAGTGTGAACTCGCGTTGGGCGGAATCACTCTGTGCGAGAGTCTCTTCCGCGACGGCCAGCTCAGCAGCGGTGCGGACGAGTGTGATCGAGCCGCACGGCCGGAAGCCGATACCGGGAACGTCGGCTCCGATCTTCTCCCAGAGGTCACGTGAGCGCTGCACCGCGGGGAGTTCGTCCGCCGAACGTCCGGACACCCAGACGAGTCCGAAGTTTCGGACTGTAGCGCCGCGCGCCTCACGCTCTCGTTCGAGCAACAGCACCTCGTGTCCGCGCTCGATGGCGGCACGCGCATGCGACGTACCGAGGATTCCGCCTCCGATGATGATCACCTTCATGCGAACTAGTCTGCTGGTTTGGTCTAGACCAATAAAGGTCCTTTCGGAGAACTCTGGGTTAACTCTTGGTCTAGACCAGATTGGGTACAGTGAATCTCATGTGTGCGGATGTGGTTGCAGAGGTCGAGGACGTGCTGCGCTCGCTGCGCGGAGTCTGGGACGAAGAGGCCGTCGACGAGCTCGATCACGCGCTGCAGGCGGGCCGCAATGCCGTGGTGGCAGGCGCGGATGACGAACTGGTGCTCGCCGCTGTGCTCCACGACGTCGGGCACAGTCGCCTCGTCGAGTCCACTGCTCGCCACGACGACGATGCGCGGGCCTGGCTGACTCCTCGATTCGGCGAACGTGTCGGATGGCTTGCGGGTTCGCATGTCGCGGCGAAGAAGTGGCTGGCGGCTCACGATCCGGCCTACACGGATGGGCTGACCGCGACATCGGTCGCCTCGCTCGCGGAGCAGGGAGGCGCAGGCGATCTCGGTGCGGAGTGGACACGGCACCCGTGGTGGCCAGATGCCCTCGCATTGCGCCGATTCGACGACGCCGCGAAGATTCCCGGGGCTTCGGCACTCTCGATCGACGAGGTCGTGGTGGTGGCCCGGCGTGTGCTCGACGTCGAGCGGGGTGGCCACTGATGGCGCCCGAAACTCAGCCGAAGTACGTGCGGGTGCGGACTGAACTCGAGCACGTCCTCGCCGATCTCGAAGAGGGCGACTCGGTGCCATCCGAACGCGTGCTGTCCGAACGTTTTTCGGTTGCGCGCGAGACGGTGCGGCAGGCGTTGCAGGAACTACTCGTCGAGGGCCGGATCGAACGGCGCGGGCGCGGAACGGTCGTGTCGGCGCCAAAGATGGTGCAGCCGTTGTCGTTGAAGTCCTACACCGAGGGAGCGCGCCAGTTCGGCCGGGTACCCAGCCGTATCATGGTGACATTCGCCGACGCCGTACCCGAAGAATCCGTCTGCGCAGGTTTGGGTTTGGCGCCTGGTTCGACCGTGATGCACCTTGAACGCGTGCTGCTCGCCGACGGCCAGAAGCTCGGGCTGGAGAGTACGTTTCTCCCGAAAGAGCGATTCGGGCACTTCTACGAGACCTTCGATCCGGAGACCTCGTTGTACACCGCGATCCGTGCCGAGGGCGTCACGTTCGCCAGCGCCGAGGAGCGGATCGAGACGGCGCTGCCGAGCCCCCGGCAGGCCGGGCTGCTGGAGACGTCGACCGCCATGCCGATGTTGCTGCTGCGCAGGAGATCTCTCGACGCCGACGGCCAGCCCGTCGAGGTGGTGTGGTCGCTCTTCCGCGGCGACCGCATCGCCTTCGAGGCCACGCTGCGGGAGTGAGTCGCTGCGGGGGGAGTGGTTTCGACTCGGCTGCTCGCTGCGCTCGCGGCCGGCTCAACCAGCGGAACGGGCGCCGGCTCAACCAGCGGAAAGGGTCAAGCTGCATCCCGCTGGTCGAGCTTGTCGAGACCGCCTCTGCGGGACCAGCGCCGCTCAGCCGGCGGGCCGCGGGACCCGGAGCGTCAGCGCGACGACCAGGCGGGTGGTCGGGTCGTCGAGGTCAATGCCCGTCAGCTCCTGCACGCGACGAATGCGGTAGCGCAACGTGTTCGGATGGATGTGAAGCGCGGCGGAGGCCGCGCGGACGTCGCCGAAATGGTCGAGGTAGGCGCGCAGCGACGGTGTGAGTTCACTTCCCGACGTTTCGTCGCGCGCCGCGAGGTCGAGGACGCGCGCGTCGATCAGCTCCGGGTTTTCTTCGATCAGCGCGACGATCTCGCCGAGCAGCACTCCCGTCGTCGACGCCGCGACCGTCGTGACGGGCTCGATCAGATCCGATTCACGTTGTGCCGCATCGAGAACGCGATCAGTCTGAGTCCGCAATGTCGGTGCAGACCCGAGTCCCGCGGCGGGCCCAGCGACCACGGCCCGTGCGTCGACACCGAACTGTCGACGCGCCGCCGCAACCGCCGAGCGGGCCCACGCGACCGTTGTCGCCTGATTGGCAGCGGGAAGTACGACGTAGGCGCGTGGTCCGAGCGTCGACGTCACCGACAACGGGCTGAATGCGCTGGCGTGCAACGTCAATGCGGAGATCATCGCGGGTGTTGGCGCGGCCACCGATGCTCTCGACGGGTCGGTGAGCAGGCCGCCGAAAGCAACCACCATAAGGTCCGCGTCGGACGATATGCCCAGTTGGTTACCAAGGAACTCCGAGTCGATCGTCTCGCCGCGCGCTCCGAGAAGTCTGCGTACCAGTTCGTCGTGCCCGCTGCCCGCGCTGCGTCGTCGAGAAATGATGCGCGCTGCGACAGCGGCGGCGCCCGCGAGAATGTCGGAGGTGTTGTCGGCGAACCGATCTCGCCCTTCCTGCAACCAGATCGCGCCGAGGTAGTCGCCGACTCCCTGCTCGTGCGGAGAGCGGATCGAGATCGCCAGCCGCGGGCGCAACCCGAGTTCGCTGCGTTCCTCGACGGACACCAGTGTCTCGGTGGTGCGCAGCGCATCCAGCACGCCCCACTGGCGCAACCAGGCGAGCATCTCCGGTGGTCCCTCGCGCCCGAGGATCGACAATCGTCGAAGCTCGTCGGCTTCGTCGCCGGCGCTGCTGTAGGCGAGTACATGGGAACGCGCGTCCTCGATGCTGACGAGCCCACCGGTGCGGCGCGCGACCTCTGCGGCGAGTTCGAAGAGGTCGCCGATGCTGCCCGCCTGCATGGATTCGGCCCCGGGCGGTGCCGACGACGCATCCAGCACCCGCAGCACGAGTCGGTAGATGCGTTCCCACCGAGCATGCGGATCGACGTCGATGACCGCGACGGAATGCTCGGCGATGCGGGAGATGGCTTCGGCAGACGGCGATTTGAGCATGACGGCGACGGGCATCTGCGCTCCGAACCCGTCGAGCCAACCGACAACGTCGTCGGCGTCGACCCCGACCATCAGGAACAGGTCCGCGTCGCGCGCCGACGTGTGTAGCGGCAGGCGCAGGTCGTCGGGGTCGATGAGCGCGACCGAGTCGATCACGACGTCGAGGCCCCGCGGTGCGGCAGCCAGTGACGCCAGCGTCGCGTCGAGCGCGAGCAACAGCCGCCCCACACCGACACCGGATTCATCCATATCGACAAAGATACCGACCAGACCTGGCTGATCGTCCAAGAAAGTTCGTGAAATGCGACGTGCCCGCCGGGAGATATCCCGGCGGGCACGCTGCGTGGTGTTCGCGTCAGAGAATGGTCAGCATCTCGTTGTACGTCGGAAGCGGCCACAGATCGTCGGCGACGACTCCCTCGAGTGCGTCGGAGACGTCGCGCACGCCGTTCATCGCGGGGATCAGCGACTTCAGTGCGTACTCCGACTCCTCCTCGACGGTCTCTCCGTGGAAGCCCTCGATAGCGGACTCGAGCGTATCCATGGCGGCGTTGAGCTCGCTGACCTTGCCGGTCATGGTGCCCAGCGCCGGGGTCTCCATCTCGATGCCCGCAGCCTTGAGGCTGGCCGCGGTGCTCGCGAGTTCGCCCATGTAACGCGTTGCCGCGGGCAGGATCATCGTCTTGGCGATCTCGAGTGTCTCCTTGGCCTCAACCAGCAGGGCCAACGAATACTGTTCGAGCACAACGTCTTTACGCGCCTCGAGCTCGCGCTCGGACAGGATGCCGTACTTGCTGAACACCTCCTTGATCTCCGGGAGGTCGTACTGCTCCATCGCGTCGACGGTGGTGCGGAGGTTCAGCAGACCGCGCGACGCGGCCTCCTCCTGCCACTCGTCGGAGTAGCCGTTGCCGTTGAAGACCACCTTGCCGTGCTCGGTGATGATGCCCTCGAGCAGTTTCTGCACTGCGGCGTGGAACTCGGTTCCCGCAGCGATCTCCTTGTCGAGGAAGTCGGCGACGTACTCGAGCGAATCGGCGAGCATCGCGTTGATCGCGATCATCGGGTCGGCGATCGACTGGTTGGAGCCGGGCGCGCGGAACTCGAAACGGTTGCCGGTGAAGGCGAACGGGCTGGTGCGGTTGCGATCGCCGGCGTCGGCCTTGAACGGCGGCAGCGTGTCGACGCCGAGTTCGATGACGCCCGACGTCTTGCTCTCCTTGGCACCACCCTTCGCGATCTGGTCGAAGATGTCGGAGAGCTGCTCGCCGAGGAAGATCGAGATGATCGCGGGCGGCGCCTCGTTGGCGCCCAAGCGGTGATCGTTCGACGCCGAGGCGATCGAGGCACGCAGGAGGCCGCCGTACTTGTGCACGCCGCGGATGATCGCCGCGCAGAAGACGAGGAACTGCTCGTTCTCGTGCGGGGTGTCGCCGGGGTTGAGCAGGTTGCCCTGGTTGGAGTTGCCCATCGAGAAGTTGACGTGCTTGCCCGAGCCGTTGACTCCGGCGAACGGCTTCTCATGCAGCAACGCGATCATGCCGTAGCGCTCTGCGACCTTCTTGATGGTGGTCATCATGAGCTGCTGGTGATCGTGGGCGATGTTCGAGCGCTCGAAGACCGGGGCGATCTCGAACTGTCCCGGTGCGACCTCGTTGTGGCGGGTCTTGGCCGGGATGGCCTGCTTGAACAGTTCGCGGTCGAGCTCGATCATGAACGCGAGCACACGGTCGGGGATCGCCCCGAAGTAGTGGTCGTCGAACTCCTGACCCTTCGACGGCTTGGCGCCGAACAGCGTGCGGTTCGTCGTCATCAGGTCGGGGCGGGCGAAGTAGAAGTGGCGGTCGATCAGGAAGTACTCCTGCTCCGGGCCCGCGTACGAGACGACGGTGTCGACGTCCTCGTGGCCGAACAGTCGCAGCACGCGCATCGCCTGCTTGCTCATGGCCTGCTGGCTGCGCAGCAGCGGCACCTTCTTGTCGAGGGCCTCGCCGGTCCACGAGATGAAGATCGTGGGGATGCACAGCGTGTTGCCGTTGGGGTTCTCCAGGATGTACGCCGGGCTGGTGACGTCCCATCCGGTGTAACCGCGGGCCTCGAAGGTGCCGCGCAGGCCGCCGTTGGGGAAGCTCGACGCGTCGGGCTCGCCCTGCAGCAGCGTCTTACCTGCGAATTCGGCGAGCGAACCGTCGGCGCCGTCGGGTTCGAGGAAGGAGTCGTGCTTCTCGGCGGTGAATCCGGTCAGCGGGTAGAAGACGTGCGCGTAATGCGACGCACCCTTCTCGATGGCCCAGTCCTTCATCGCGGAAGCTACGTAGTCGGCGAGGGTCGGGTCGAGTGGAACGCCCTTGTCGATGGTTGCCGCGACAGCCTTGAAGACGTGCTTGGGCAGGCGGGTCTTCATCGCCGAGAGGGTGAAGACGTTGCGGCCGAAGGTGTCTGCCAGGGGCTCGGGGAAGCCGTCGCATTCCATCTCATACGTGGTCACGGCCTCGATGGCCTGACGGCGGGACATGCTGCCACTCATACATAAACTCCTGGGTCGGCTCTCCGGTTGCGACGCGTGTGCGCCTGTCGTGGCCGGGTGGCCCCGAAGAGTGAGTGTCGTTGGTTCAAGCAAAACGACGCTATGAGGACCAGGTACCCAGGTCATTGCCTCCATGTGACGCTCGTGAAAACACGCTTCACAATGGTGCGGAAGCCGTCAGGTTGCTAGCTGCGCGAACGATTCGACGCCGAGTTCGGTTGGGACAGCTCGGTGTCGGAGTTCTCCGGCGCAGGTGCGTTCGCGGCGTGTGCACGCAGCGCCGCAATATCGTGTCCGCGGACCGCCAGGGCGGCCACGACGATGCCGACCACGATTCCGATCGCGGTGTCGAGAACGCGATCGACGGCCGCCTCGGGACTCAAACCCGCGCTGAGGCCGGTGAGCAGGAGTGCCATGGGTGTCACCGCGAGTGAGCAGAGTGCGTAGTTGACGGTCGAGAGGATCTCGGCGAGCACCTGGAATATGACGATTCCCGCGACCGCGCCCCAGTATCCCAGCGGCACCGCGAGGAGTATTCCCGCGATCACCGCGCCGCCCAGATTGCCCAGCAGTCGCTGGACTCCGCGTCGAACAGTGAGGTGATACTCGACGCCCTGCATCGCCGCGACCGCACCCATCGCGGCCCACATCGGGTGATCGAGATGGACGGCGACGGCGATCGTCGCCGCGATCGCCGCAGCGATGGCGATGCGGATCGCGGTGACGGCGAGGTGCTTGCGATGCGCGGGGGCCTGTCCGCCCGCGAGGGTGACCCAGATCGATTCACGTTGCGCTGGAGCGGTTTTCGACGTGTTGTCGTGTGTTCTCGATTTCGGGAGTCGCGACCTGAGTAGCTCGACGAACCACGGAGCCAGCGCGATGAGAATGCCGATCACGGCGCCGATCGCCGAGGCGAGCGTCGCGCGGCCGATGTCGGCTGCACTGTGTGCGTACCCTGCTGCGCCGGTCGCGGCGAAGACGAAGATGACGGCGCCCGGTCCGACGATGCGCAGCGCCGACACGACATAGCACGCGATCCCGGCCAGCACGGCGGTCACGACGATCTCGGTGACGATGGAATTCGCGTAGGTGCCCATCGTCGCGCCGACCGCGATGACCGCGGTGACCCCGACGCCGAGCGCGATGAGTCGGGGAGCGCGGACGGGGTAGGGGTCGGGTCGGCAGAATGCCGAGACCAGCGCGCCGAGTGCAGCGAGTCCCGCGAGGTCGCGCAAGCCGAGCAGTGCACCGACGACGAGGACAACGCCCACGGCCACACCCACCCGCAGCGGGGCGGCAACGCTGGTGCGGCTGAAGTCGAGTCGCAGGGCGTCGCGCCAGGTGGTCGGGCTCACGACGTGCTGCAGGGCTGCGCCGCGGACACGGACGTGCGGGGTGATCAGGGAGCTCTGCATTCGACTAATTTATCACTGTTTTACTAGTGAAGTAAATGAAGGTGCTAGTTATGATCGTCACGTGACCGACATCCCCGACGCCCGAGCGAGCCGTGACCTGGTCGACCGGATCGAAGCGGAATGGGCACGGTCGTATCCGCACCTCGACATCGAGCCGATCGGCATCCTCGGTCGGATTCAGCGCATCGCGACGGTCTCCAACCACCGACTCGACCGCAAGCTGGAGGCGCACGGGATCGGACGGTCGGAGTTCGACGTCCTCAGCGCTCTGGCCAGGTCGGATCGCCCACTGCGCGCCAGTGAGGTGGTGTCGACGACCATGCTGAGCGGGGCGTCTATCACCAAGATCAGCGAGACGCTCTCGCGGCGCGGACTGCTTGCGCGACGAAAGTCCGAGCGCGACGGCAGGGTGGTGCTGCTGGAACTGACCGAGGCGGGACGGGCACTGGTCGACGCCGAACTCCCCAACAGACTCGCCGACGACGCCGATGTTCTCTCCCCGCTGAGCGCCGACGAGCGCGCACAACTCGTCGATCTTCTGCGACGGATCTCGGCGGACCTGGGCGAGTGAGGCGCGACCCGATTGTCGACGTCGACAACGGGTAATGGAACATTGTCCGTAGTTGCGTCCACCGCCGTCTTGGCGGAACAACACGAGGAGTGCAGATGCCAGGGGTGAGCCACAGCGCGGTGATCGATGTGCCACGTCAAAGGGTGTTCGACTACGTCAACGACTACAACAACGTGCCCGGCTACATGTTCGGGATCACTCGCTTCGATCCGACCACTGACCACACCTCAGGTCTCGGCGCGACGTTCAATGCCGAGATGAGCGTGGGGCCGAAGGTGCTCAAGTCCACTGTCGAGACCAAGGAATGGGTCGACGGTGAGCTGATCGCGCTGGTGTCGGTCGACGGCTTTCCCGCGAACACGACCTGGCGATTCGCCGACGCCGACGGTGGAACGAAGGTCGAGGTGGAGTTCCAGTACAAACTGCCCGGCGGACTCAGCGGGCGTGCGCTCGGTGCCATTCTCGAGCCGTTCGTCGGCCAGGCGATCAAGCAGACCGACAACAACCTGCGGTCGCAGCTCGTCTGACGCCTCGGGCTCCGAGTTGCGTGGTCCCCTCGGGGGCATTTTTGTACCCGTACGTCCCACACAACTTTGGCCTGTGGATAGATTTTCGGCGTCGCGTCGGATGTGCGACATCCTGAGCGGGTGCGATCCGACGAGGGGTGGCTGGCGCTCGCGCACCGGCAGGACAACATCGCGACACGTGCGCAGCTCGCTGAGGCAGGCGTCGACAAGCGAACCGTGCGGCGGCGAGTCAGCAGCGGCGAGTGGAAGGCGTTCGGCCCGCGAGTTCTGATGCTCGCTCCAGGTGCTCCGAGCGAGACTCAGCGCGTCTGGATCGGTGCGCTACACCCTTGTGGCACAACAGCTCTGGCAGGTCGCGCTGCTCTGTCGGCGCATGGGTTGAAGGGCTGGGAGGATGGGCCAGTCGTGTTCCTTGTCGGAGCAGACGATCGCAGCGCGCGGAGGGCGCCTGACGGAATCGACTACGTCCGTACCCGCCACGACCTGACCTCGCTCTCCGTGCAACGCGCGGGAATGGCGACGCTGCGGGTCGAGCCCGCGACCCTCACATTGGCTTCGGCGCTCAATGCTGGTGCGTGGGGTGAGCATGCGTCGGCACGGTCGGCGGGCGGTCTTCTCGCCGCCGTGGTGCAACAGCGACTGACAACGGCCGAGGCTCTGCTCTCCTGGTGCGACAAGCTGCCGCGGCTGCGCCATAAGCCTCTGCTGCGCGGATTCCTCGACGACATCGCGGGTGGCTCGGAGTCGATGGCCGAAATCGACCTGGTCACGATGTGCCGTGACTTCTCCCTGCAACCTCCCGTGCGTCAGCGTCCTCGCACCGACAGCGATGGTCGACGCCGCTACACCGATGGCGAATGGGATCTGCCCGACGGATCGACGGTGGTGCTCGAGGTCGACGGGTCGTTTCACAGGGACCACACGTCGTGGGAGGACGATCTACGTCGCCAGCGCCGATTGTCTACTCCCGGCCGCCGCCAGCTGCGTTGTACCGCCGTGGAATTGCGCACGGAGCCCGAAGAAGTGGTCAAAGATCTCCTGGCCGCCGGAGTGCCGCGGATCTGAGTCGAGGCGTCGAGTTGCGTGGGATCCTCGGGGGCATTTTTGTACCCGCGTGTCCCACGCAACTGTTTGGTGCGCCCGCGGGAATCTCTCTTTAGCCACACAGTGGGCGCACACCGGCCGGAGGCCGGCAAGGATGTCAGTGTGCCCCCGGCAGGAATCGAACCTGCGACACCCGCTTTAGGAGAGCGGTGCTCTATCCACTGAGCTACGAGGGCGGGTCGTGAAGACCGACGGAGGCAGTCTACGTGACGGGCCGATCCGCGATCGGAGCGGGAGCCGTTGCGCCAGGGCGGGCTCGGCTTAGGTGCTTCTGATCTCGCGGGCGCAGCGAGACGATACGGTGAAGCGGTGACACCATCTCAGCTCACCGTCCTCGTGACCGGCGCGACCAGTGGAATCGGCGAAGAGGTGGCGCGGCAGTTCGCCTCCGCGGGCCATCGAGTCTTCGGCACCAGTCGACACCCCGACAAGGTGGCCGATCCGATTCCCGGCGTGACCTACGTACGTCTCGACAACGCCGACTACGAGAGCGCGACGGAGTGCGCCCACGAGGTCGGCGCCGTCGACATCCTGATCAACAACGCGGGCGAGTCGCAGGCAGGCGCTCTCGAGGACACGCCGATCGGTGCTGTCGAAGATCTGTTCCGTATCAACGTGTTCGGGCCGATCGCGCTGACCAAGGCCGTGCTCCCGGGTATGCGTGAGCGGCGTCGGGGAACTGTCGTGATGGTCGGGTCGATGCTGTCGAGCTTCCCGGTCGCGTTCCGATCCAACTACGCCGCAACGAAGTCCGCGCTGAAGGCGTATGCGTTCGCGACCCGACGTGAGGTCGCGCCGTACGGGATCCGGATGATCAGCGTCGAACCGGGAACGATCGCCACCGGCATCGGCGATCGGCGCAGCATCTACATCGGTGAGAACTCGCCCTACCGTGACGAGTACGAAACCCTCGCGGCCGCAACGCGACATAACGAAGAAGAGGGCATCAGTGGGGCGGAGATGGCGGCGGTCATTGTCGACGCCGCACTCGCCGAGCATCCGAAGCCGTTCTACGCCAAGGGAAATTCTGCGGGACTCGTCTTCGCCTTGCGACGCCTCCTGCCGCGCCAGTTCATCCTCGACATGACCGCCCGCAAACACGGGCTGCGGCGCGTGAAGATCTGATTTCGACGATGCGAATAACGTTGCGGGTCATCGGGATCGGTCCCGGTGATCCACGGCAGATCACGCTCCAGGCGATCGAAGCGATGTCCGACGTCGAGGTATTCGTCGCGTTGGAAAAGGGGAGTGCGAAGACGAGGCTGCTCGACGCCCGCAAAGAGATCCTTGCGAGCCATGCCAATTCGTCGCACCGGCTCATCGAGATCGCTGACCCGCCGCGTGATCGCACGCCGGCCGACTACGACGCCGAGGTGCGGCGCTGGCACGCGGCACGAGCCGAGCTGATCGCTTCCGCGCTGCGTGACGAACTGCCCGGCGGGGGTGTCGCGGCGTTCCTGGTCTGGGGCGACCCGGCGCTGTACGACAGCACCCTGCGCATCGTCGACGATCTGTCCGACCGCCCCCACCTGACCCTCGACGTCGAGGTCATTCCGGGCGTGACGAGTGCGAGCGCGCTGACCGCCGCGCACGGAATCGTCGCCAACCGGATCGGCGAACCCATCCACATCACCACGGGGCGTCGGCTCGCCGACACACCGCCGGGCGTCGACTCCAACCAGATCGTGATGCTCGACGCCGACCTCGCGTTCCGGCAGACCGCAAACCCCGACGATCACATCTGGTGGGGCGCCTATCTGGGCACCTCGGACGAGATCCTCATCAGCGGCCGGGTGGGCGACGTGGGCGAGCGCATCGCCGCGGAGCGCGCGGCGGCCCGCGAGCGCGTGGGCTGGATCATGGACATCTACCTGCTGCGCAAACAGCGCTGAGCGGGCGGGTTGTCACCAGATCCGGGCGAGGACGCCGAGTAGGTCGTCGGCGATCTCGGATCGGCAGATGACGAAGTCGGGCATGTACGGGCGTGGGCGGTTGTAGACGATGGGCGAGCCGTCGAGGCGGCTGCAGTGCAGCCCCGCGGCGAGCGCGACGCCGACCGGGGCGCAGTTGTCCCATTCGTACTGGCCGCCCGAGTGCACGTATGCGTCGACATCGCCGCGGACCACGGCCATCGCCTTGGCGCCCGCCGACCCGATCTCGACCGGCGCCAGACCGAGTGCGCGCGATACCGCGGCCACTTCATACGTTCCGCCCCAACGGGATACGGCCATGCGATGTCGTAGCGGTTCGCTTGTGGGTTCGACGGTGTCGGTGCGGAACAACTCGCCGGTCGCGGGTAGCGAGACCGCCGCCGCTGTCACCACGCCGGACTCGGTGAGCGCGACGTGAACTGCCCAGTCGGCAGTGCCGGAAGCGAACTCGCGCGTGCCGTCGAGCGGGTCGATGATCCAGACGCGATCGGCTTTCGCGCGGTCGCCGACGTCGTCGGCTTCTTCCGAGAGCACAGCGTCGGAGCCGCGATGCCGGCGCAGCACGTTGCCGATCCACGCCTGGGCCATCGCGTCGCCGAGGTCGCCGAGTTGTCGACCACCCAGCAACTGCCCCGAGCGCACTCCGACGAGGATCTCGCCTGCGCCGTCCGCGATCCGAGCGGCGAGCTCGGCGTCGGAATGTGCGGAGATCATGCACTTACTAGAGCACACTGGAGGCATGCCTGAGCTGCCTGAGGTCGCCGCCATCGCCGATTACGTCGACGAGCACGCTGCCGGCTTCCCGATCCGACGCGTCGACGTCGCGTCGCTGTCGGTACTGAAAACAGCAGATCCGCCGTACACAGCGCTGATCGGGCGCATCGTCGACTCCGCGTCGCGGATCGGTAAATACCTCGTCATCACGACGATTCCCGGCAGCGCCGAACAGGTCGACGAACCGACGATCAGCCTGGTCATCCACCTGTCGCGCGCGGGGTGGCTGCGCTGGAGCGAGGATCTCTCGCCGCGCCCGCTGCGTCCCGGCGGCAAGAGTCCGATCGCGCTGCGCGTCCACTGCGGGCTACCCGGAGAGGGCTTCGACGTCACCGAGGCCGGCACCCAGAAGCGGCTGGCCGTGTGGGTGGTGCGGGATGTGTCCGACGTCGAGCGCATCGCCTCACTCGGACCCGACGCGATGGGTGTCACTCGCGACGAGCTCGCCGAGATCCTGCACGGCACGTCGGGCCGAATCAAGAACGTGCTGACCGATCAGCGGGTGATCGCCGGGATCGGAAATGCCTACTCCGACGAGATCCTGCACACCGCAAAGCTTTCGCCGTTCGCGTCGTCGAAAACACTGTCCGACGCCCAGATCGACACACTCTACGAGTCGATGCGGGGCGTACTCACCGATGCGACCGGGCGGCTCGAAGGTCTCGGCGTCGCAAAACTGAAGTCGGAGAAGCGAACCGGGCTGCGGGTGCATGCCCGCACCGGGATGCCGTGTCCGGTGTGTGGCGACACGATCCGGGAGGTCAGCTTCACCGACCGATCATTCCAGTACTGCCCGACGTGTCAGACCGGCGGAAAGGTGCTCGCGGACCGTCGAATGTCACGGCTGCTCAAGTGACGGACGCACAGTCGGCGCGAGGAGACGCCCAGTCGGCAGTAGGAGGCGCCCAGTCGGCAGTACGAGGCGCCCAGTCGGCAGCGCTGGCCGCGCGGCTGCGGGCGGCGGGCTGTGTGTTCGCGGCGGAGGAGGCGGCCATCCTCGTCGACGCCGCGCGCGACGTCGAGCAGCTGGAAGAGATGACCGCTCGGCGTTGTGCGGGTGAGCCGCTCGAGCATGTGGTGGGGAAGGTCCGGTTCGGGTCGATCGACCTGCATGTGGGGCCGGGGGTGTTCATCCCTCGACAGCGCTCGCTGTTGCTCGCGCAGGTCGCTGCGGAGGTGCTGCGCCAACGTCACGTCGAGCACCCCGTGGTCATCGAGGCGTTCTGCGGAGTCGCGCCGGTAGCGGCGGCGGTGGCAGAAGCGGCGAGCGGTGCGCGCATCCACGTCGTCGACGTCGACGCGACGGCTCTGGCTTACGCGCGCCGCAACCTGCCCGCCGGTGCGCACGCTCACCTCGGTGACGGACTGTCGACGTTGCCGCGGCGGTTGCTCGGCGCGGTCGACGTGATCGCGGCCGTATCGCCCTATATCCCCGACGGTGCCGTCGAGCTCCTACCGCACGAGACCGAATACGAACCACGGACTGCACTTCTCGGGGGCAGCGACGGACTCGACCACATTCGACGGCTGGTCGGTGCCGCCCCTGACTGGCTCGCCGACGGTGGCGCACTGCTGATGGAGATGAACACCGCGCAGGCAGGGCAGATCCTCGCCGAGCGCAGCGACGACTGGGCCGACGCCGACCGGATCGTCGGCGACGACGGTCAGACCGCGGTGGTACGTCTCGTTCGACGTCCCCGCGCGCAGGGGTAGGTTGTCCTGCGTGACGACCCGACAGAAGATCCTGATCACCGGCGCGAGCTCGGGGCTCGGCGAGGGGATGGCCCGTGAATTCGCCGCGCGCGGCCGTTCGCTGGCCCTGGCCGCCCGACGCCTCGACCGCCTCGAGACCCTCGCAGACGAACTCCGGCCGAGCGCGTCGCAGGTCGCCGTGAGCGCACTCGACGTCACCGACGTCGACGCCGTGCCCGTCGTCTTCGGCAAGCTGCGCGACGAACTCGGCGGTCTCGACCGCGTGATCGTGAATGCGGGGCTGGGCAAGGGCGCCCCGATCGGGACGGGCAAGGCGCACGCCAACATCGAGACCGTGCAGACCAACCTCGTCGGAGCGCTCGCACAGGCGGAGGCCGCGATGGAGATCTTCCGCGCGCAGAACCACGGCCATCTGGTGCTGGTCAGCTCGATCAGCGGAATCCGTGGACTTCCCAAGGCACAGACCGCGTACTCGGCGTCGAAGGCCGGTGTCACGGCAATCGGGCAGGGTTTGCAGGCAGAACTCGTCAACTCGCCGATCACGGTGTCGGTCGTCGCGCCCGGCTACATCGAGACCGACATCAACCGCGGGGTGAAGACCGCTCTGATGGCCGACACGGAGTCCGGAGTCGCGGCGATGGTCAAGGCCATCGAGGCCGAAAAGGGCTACTCGCCGGTGCCGCCGTGGCCGTGGACTCCGATCGCCGCGGCACTGAAGTATCTGCCCGCGTTTGTCACGCGTCGGATGATCTGACCGATTCGAATCGTCGCGCAACGGCTTTCGCGATTTCGATGATGAAGAAGATCGCGATGGCCAGACCGATGGTGACGCCCCATCCGACGCCGGTGAGGGGAGCGGACCCGAACCACGTGTGCATGAACGGCGCGTAGATGAACACCAACTGCAGCACGATGAGTGCTGCCGACGTGTACCAGACCATCGGATTGCCGCGCAGCGCACCGACTTTGAGGCTCGAACCACTGAGGTAGCGGCAGTTGAACAGGTAGGCCAGTTGGCCGAGCGCGAGCATGTTGACCGCGGCCGTCTGGGCAATGGCCAGGGAATGCCCGTCCGACTTCGCCACGAAGTACACCGAGATGGCAGCGGCGGCAACGAGGATGGAGACGAAGGTGATCATCGCGAGGTCGCCGCGTGCGATCAGCGGACCGTCGGTCGACCGTCTCGTTCGCGACATGATCCCCGGTTCGGCGGGCTCGAAAACCAATGCGAGCGAAAGGGTCACGGCAGTGATCATGTTGACCCACAGGATCTGGACGGGCGTCAACGGAAGCGAGAATCCGAACAGGATCGCGACAAGTATGACCAGCGATTGCGCGCCGTTGGTCGGCAACAGGAACAGGATTGATTTGCGGATGTTGTCGTAGATCCGACGACCCTCTTCGACCGCACGCTCGATGGTCGCGAAGTTGTCGTCGGCAAGGACGATGCCCGCGGCCTCCTTGGTGGCCTCGGTGCCCTTGATGCCCATCGCGACACCGATGTCGGCGCGCGTCAGTGCCGGCGCATCGTTCACGCCGTCGCCGGTCATCGCCACGATCTCACCCTGTGCCTGCAGTGCGGTGACGATCCGCAGCTTGTGCTCAGGGCTGGTGCGCGCGTAGATGTCGACCTCACCGGCCACCTCGCGCAGCCGTGTCTGACTCATCTTCTGCAGGTCGGCGCCGGTGAGCACCGGAGCGGCCGGATCGTCGATGATGCCCATTTCCGCCGCGATCGCGCGTGCGGTGCCCGCGTGGTCGCCGGTGATCATCTTGACCCGGATTCCTGCGCTGTGGCAGTTGGCGATCGCTGTGATCGCCTCGGGCCGTGGGGGATCGACGATGCCCGCAACGCCCAAGAATGTCAGTCCATGATCGACGTCGTCGAGCGTCAGCGAGTCGGCGTCGGGTGCGGGTCGTCGTGCCGCGGCGAGCACTCGCAGTCCCTGCGCGCTGAGCTCGTCGATGACGCTTTCCCAACGAGGTCGGTCGAGGGGCCGGAGTTCACCGTGCTCGTCCAATTCGAACTCGCTGCGGTCGAGCAGGCGGTCGGGAGCGCCCTTGACGAGAATGGTGCGCCCGCCGTCGGGTAGATCCGAGAGCGTGGCCATGAACTTGTTCTGCGACTCGAACGGGACTTCACCGAGCCGCGCGACGTCGGCGTCGAACCCGGCCTTGAGGGCCAGAGTCCGTAGCGCGCCCTCCGTCGGCTCGCCGATGAGTTGCCAGCGCCCGTCGACCTCGGCGACTCGTGCGTCGTTGCACAGCGCCATGGTCTCGACGAACAGTGCGAGATCGGGATCCGCGCTCAGCGATGCGACCTGTCCGTCCGCGGTGATCGATCCCCTCGGGTCGTAGCCGGTGCCGTCGACGGAATAGCGTTGTGCGCCTGTGACGACGGTGCGCACCGTCATCTCGTTCTGCGTCAGCGTGCCGGTCTTGTCGGAGCAGATCACGCTGACCGAGCCGAGTGCCTCCACCGCGGGGAGCTTGCGTGTGATCGCGTGTCGTCGCGCCATCTGCTGCACCCCGAGCGCCAGCGTGATCGTGACGACTGCGGGAAGTCCCTCGGGGATTGCTGCGACAGCGAAACCGATTGCGGCCGAGATCAACTCGTCGATGGTGAAGTTGTGGATGACCTTGCCGATCACCATGATCGCCGCGGCGAGGCCGAGGATGCCGAGCGAGAGTTGTGTTCCGAACTTCTCGAGGCGCTGGGTCAGCGGGGTATCGACCTGCTCGATGTCGGAGATCATCGACTGGATTCGGCCGATCTCTGTCGACGGTCCGGTCGCGGTGACCACGCCGACGCCGGTGCCCGCCGAGACGATGGTGGACGAGTACGCCATCGATTGTCGGTCGCCAATGCCTGCGTCGACGTCGACGGCAAGGGTGTCTTTGCTGGCGGGGACGGATTCGCCCGTCAGCGCCGACTCCTCGATACGCAGATTCGTCGCCTCGAGCAGCCGTATGTCGGCGGGCACTCGATCGCCCGACCTGATCGACACGACGTCGCCCGGAACGAGGTTCTCGGCGTCGACGTCGACCCACTCGCCATCGCGGCGGGCACGCGCGTGCAGCGACAGCATGTTCCGGATGCCCGCGAGTGCGCTCTCTGCCCTGCCCTCTTGGACGAACCCGACGACGGCGTTGATCACCGCGACCGCGACGATGACCGCGAAGTCGATCCAGTCGCCGAGGATCGCCTTCAGCACACCTGCGCCGATGAGGATGTAGATCAGGATGTTGTTGAACTGCGCGGCGAAGCGCAGCACCGCCGGTCGAGTCTTTGCGGCCGCGAGCCGATTGGGGCCGACGTGCTCGAGTCGTCGTGTCGCGTCGGCACTGGTCAGGCCCTGCGCGGAGGTATCAAGTGCTGCGAGGACCTCCGAGCGTCCCACGGCGTGCGAATCGGTCAGCACCGCATCTGTTGTCGTCAACGTGGAGACCTCTCAGACCGTCGTCGCACTCGCTGCCCCTTAGGCAGACTCTAATCCGAATAGGCGACGTCGGCTGTGCGGCTCAGCCTGCGGGTGGCGCGGGGGAACTGCTCGCGACGTCGGCCGGATTGCGCCACACGACGGGCGCCTGCTTGTAGTCGAGTGAGTCGTCGCCGGTGGTGTCGGCCCAGTAGATGACCTGAGTCAGCTTTTGCCCCTCATCGGCGTAGGCGACGAGGCAGGTGGCGTAGGACTCGCCGCGACGCATCGTCTCGGGGGGCTTCGGGTTGGCGCAGTCCTTCAGTGAGGTCGACGGCGGCAGCGTCAGCGCTGCGGTGCGCCCATCGGCCGAACCGGCGAGGCCGAGGACCTTGGGGGCGGGCGCCGGCCCTTGTGCCAGAGACGTCACTGTGACGTAGACGAAATATGCTGTGCCGCCGCGGGTTTGCGCGCTGGGTACGTCTTTGCCCTGTGTGATGCCGGTGACCGTGTACAGCGCCGTCGACCCGCCCGCACGATAGGCGTCGGCGGGCAGTGACGCCGAGGCGCCGAAGTCGAGCGTGGTTCCGGGTGCGGTGCGCGGATGCTGCTGCCCGGGTGCGACGGTCACGGCCGCTGATCGGGGCACCGACGTCGCGGATTCGGCGGTACCACCGGAGTCGGACGAGCATGCCGCGACGCCGAGCACGCCCGCGACACAGGCCAGCGACACCACGAGCAGTCGCGGCCGCAAAACGGTAGTCCTCACGTGCGTAAGGTAGCGGATGTGGGTTCCACACAGGGGCAAGTGGTCGCCAATGGCGCGTTCGCACTCTTCTCACGACGACGAGTCGACGACATGAGTGAACTACTCGAGTCGATCTTCGGCCGCGACGACATCACCGCGGTCGGCGCGGATTGGCGCGGGATCGTCTACTTCACCCTCGACGACGATGAGGAACTCGCACCCGATACCGTCGTCGGCTTCGACCCGTCGAGCGGAGCGTCGGGACCGCTGGCCACGCTCGATGAGGTACTCGCGGCGGTTCGCGACGGCGAGATCGCCGAGGCCGTCGACGTGTCCGGGTTCGACGCCTGGCGGGTTGCGACCGGCACCCGTGAACTCGCGATGGGCGACTGTGTGCCGCCGCTCGTACTCGAGTTCCTCGGCGGCGACCCGGCTGAACGCGCCGACGAGCCGCAGGACCTCATCACCTACGTTGCGGTCGCGGCCGCGCTCATGGGTCGGCTCGAGGCGCTCGGAGTACAACCGGGCGATGAGATCCCGCCCGAGGTGTTCGACGACGAGCGCTGGTCCTGACTCAGGCCTTACGTCCGCGCTCGGCGCGGTACCAGCGCACCAGTGCGTCGGTCGACGAATCAGCTTGCTGCGCAGGCGCTTCGGCGTCGGTGATGACGCCCAGAAGCTCCTTGGCCTGCGTCTTGCCCAATTCGACGCCCCACTGGTCGAACGAGTTGATGCCCCACAGCGTGCCCTCGACGAACACCTGATGCTCGTAGAGCGCGATCAACTGACCGATCACCGCCGGGGTCAGTTCGGACGCGAGTATCGACGTCGACGGTCGGTTGCCGGGCATCACCTTGTGCGGCACCACCTTCTCGTCGACGCCCTCGGCCCTGATCTCGTCCGCGGTCTTCCCGAACGCCAGCACCTTGGTCTGCGCGAAGTAGTTGCTCATCAGTAGATCGTGCATCGAGCCGGTGTCATCGGCGGTGGGCAAATCGTCGGTGGGGTTGGCGAAGCCGATGAAGTCGGCGGGCACCAGACGTGTTCCCTGGTGGAGCAGTTGGTAGAAGGCGTGCTGGCCGTTGGTACCCGGCTCGCCCCAGAAGATCTCGCCGGTGTCGGTGGTCACGTGCTCGCCGTCGGCCTTGACCGACTTGCCGTTGGACTCCATCGTCAACTGCTGCAGGTACGCGGCGAAGCGCGCCATGTCGTTCGAATAGGGGAGCACCACCCGCGACTGTGCGTCCCAGAAGTTCGAGTACCAGAATCCGATCAATGCCAGCAGTACGGGCGCGTTGCTCTCCAGCGGCTGCGTACGGAAATGAGTGTCGACGGTGTGGAATCCGCCGAGGAATTCGGCGAAGCGTTCCTTGCCGATCGCCGCCATCACCGAGAGGCCGATCGCGGAATCCACCGAATAGCGGCCGCCCACCCAGTCCCAGAAGCCGAACATGTTGACCGGGTCGATTCCGAAGTTCGACACCGCCTCCGCATTGGTGCTGACTGCGGCGAAGTGCTTGGCGACGGCGTCCTCACCCGCGCCGAGTTTGTCCAGCAGCCACCGCTTGGCGGCAGCCGCGTTGGTCAGCGTCTCCAGCGTCGTGAAGGTTTTCGACGCGACGATGAACAGCGTCTGCTCGGCGTCGAGGTCGGCGAGTGCCGCGACCATGTCGGCCGGGTCGACATTGGACACGAAGTGGCAGCGGATGTCGGTATCGACGTAGTGGCGCAGCGAGCCGTACACCATGACGGGCCCGAGGTCGGAGCCGCCGATGCCGATGTTGACGACGTCGGTGATGGGTTTTCCGGTGTGGCCCTTCCACTCTCCGCTGCGCAGCTTGTCGGTGAATGCGCCCATCGCGTCGAGCACTTCGTGGACGTCGTGCACGACGTCCTGGCCGTCGACGACGAGTTGCGCGTCGGCGGGGAGGCGGAGCGCGGTGTGCAGGACCGCGCGGTCTTCGGAGGTGTTGATGTGCACGCCTGCGAACATGTCGTCGCGGTGCTGTTCGAGATTTGCTTCACGCGCGAGCGAGAGGAGGAGCTCGATGGTCTCGGCGTCGATTCGGTGTTTGGAGTAGTCGATGTGCAGATCACCGACGTCGATGGTGAGCTCGCGCCCACGGGAGGGGTTGTCGGCGAACAACTCCCGGAGATGGCGTTCGGCGAGGATCGGCTTGTGAGCCTCCAACGCCTGCCAGGGTTGAGTAGTGGTGATGTCCTTGCCGCTGCGCGAGACGTCGGTGCCCATGAACCAACACTAGGTCTTCACGGCGTGGCGCGTACTCGATAAGAGGGCAGACAGACGTCTCGTAACCGATGGTTCACCAATCGCGAACCCGCGGGCGGTCAGCGGCCGAGGGGACCCCTGCCGAGACGCAGCAGCAGCATGGCCAGCGTGTGGCCCTCCTGGCCGAGCGCGGCGAACCGGTCGATGACCTTCACCTCGCGCGAATGCACCAGCCGCGGGCCACCCGACGCCATTCGGGTTGCGCCGACCTTCTTCGACACAGCGGTCCTGCGCTTGATCGCGGCGAGGATGATCGCGTCGAGGCGGTCGATCTCGACCCGCAGGTCGTCGATCTCGTCTGACAGGTCGTCGATGGAGGGGTCGAGGCGGTAGTACTCGAGATCGATCGTCTCCTCGAACGGCACCGGCACGTCCGACGCGGCGTCGGGTGTCGTCGCAGGGTTCTGATCGTTGCTCGCATCGCTCACCGGGGTGATTTTGCCACGCGCCACCCGCGGCGGTTCTACTAGATCCCATGCCGAGCAGCCCGACGGTGACGTCGCAGTCACACACATCCGACGAGCCGCATCGACCCCGATCCCTCGCGGGCCGGATCGGTTCGCTCACCGTGGTGGCGGCGATCGTGCTGATCGTTGCGCACCTGGTGGTCCGCGCGTGGCTGGTCGCGACCGGCAACTTCTACTGGGACGACCTCATCCTCATCGGACGTGCGTCGACCGTGCCCATCTGGTCGTGGGACTACCTGGGCCAGAGTCACGACGGCCACTTCATGGCCGCAGCCTTCCTGGTCGCTGGTCTCTCGACGCTGGCAGCGCCGGTCAACTGGGTCATCCCGGCTGTCACGTTGGTCGTGTTGCAGGCGCTCGCGTCGCTGTCGGTGTGGCGAATGATTCGCGTGGTGGGATCGGCTGCGGGAGGTGACCGTGCGGGTCGTCGACGGCCCGCGCTCGAGGTGGGCGCGCTGGCCGCCCTGGCGTTCTATCTGTTCACTCCGCTGACCGTGCCCGCGTACATCTGGTGGGCCGCCGGCCTGAACTCGCTGCCGATGCAGGCGGCGATGGCCTGGATCGTCGCCGACGCCGTGCTTCTGTGCACCGGTCGCGTCCCCGAGTCGTCGCGACGACTAGTCGTCATCCGGTCGACGGTGATCTTCGTCGTCGCGCTCGCCTTCTTCGAGAAGTCGCTGTTCATCCTGCCGGTGGCCTTCATCGCGGCCGTGCTGGTTGCGCGGTTCGACAGCACCGCAGAAACCTCGGACGACAGCGAGAAGTCTGCCGACCGCACTGCCTCGGCGCTCCCGCGCACCCCGCTCATCACCGCCTTCACGCGTGGGCGCGCTCTCTGGACGCCGCTGACCGTCGTCTTCGTGGTGTGGGTCATCGTCTACTTCTCGGTCTCCGACGCGACGGCGGGAACGCACTCGGTGTCGCAGACCGCGCAACTCGTGTGGCGCTCGATCAACAAGGCACTCGTGCCCTCCCTGGTCGGAGGTCCGTGGGACTGGGAACGCTGGGTGCCTTCTCCGCCCATGGGATTCCCGTCGATCTGGATGATCGTCCTCGGCTGGATCGTGGTTGCCGGTTTCGTCATCTGGGCGATCAGGACGCGCGTCGGTGCGATCGGCGTGCTTGTCGCCGTCGCGCTGTACGTGGTGGTCGTGCAGATCCCGCCCATGTGGAATCGGTCGAGCGCCAACACTGCTCTCGAACTCGCACAGACGATGCGCTATCTACCCGACGCCGCGCTCGTGCTGGCCCTGGCGTTCACTCTGCTCGTGGCCTCGCCGCTTCGTGCGTCCATCGGGGCGTCGGAGCCGGATGGCACCGATCGGGGTGCCGCGCGGCACGCGCGCGAGGCGGGGACGTCGCCGCTGCTGCTCGCCGGGGTCATGGCGGTGGCGTTCGCTGTCGCGTCGTCGATCATCTCCACCGCGGCCTACTCGGCGTCGTGGAATGACGATGCGACCGGCCCGTATCTCGCGAACGCGAAGCGAGCACTCGCCGCGAACAAGGACACGACGATGTTCGACCAGGCGCTACCCCTCGAAGTGCTGCTCCCAGTCGCCTACCCGGAGAACCAGATCAGCCATACCTTCGGCAAGCTGCGCGATCGGCCGACATTCGGCACTCACACCGACCGTCTCATCGTGCTCGACAATTCGGGCAACGCGGTCCCCGGTGCCGTGACGCCGCGGCGTGCGATCAAAGCCGGGCGCGGGTCGTGTGCGCGTCCCGAACTCGACGGCCCGAGTCGACTCCAACTCGACGGTCCGCTGATCCAGTGGCAATGGACCATCGCTCTGGGATACTGCGCCAATTCCGCTGGGCAGGTGCGTTTCTCGCTCGACGGTGGGGCACCGGTCACCGTGCCTGTGACGGCTGGTCTGCACGTCGTCTACGTGCAGTTGGGCGGTCGCG
Organism: Gordonia sp. 852002-50395_SCH5434458; assembly: GCF_001665905.1. Taxonomy (NCBI): domain Bacteria; kingdom Bacillati; phylum Actinomycetota; class Actinomycetes; order Mycobacteriales; family Gordoniaceae; genus Gordonia; species Gordonia sp. 852002-50395_SCH5434458. The sequence goes on along the minus strand of NZ_LZTC01000011.1, from coordinate 50,910 downwards.
GCACCGAACTCGACGTTCAGCCGCTCACGCCCGGCCTCGCGCTGCACACCGGGGACGGGCGCGTGGGTGAGGTTGTGGACGCGCGCCTGCTCGGGGGCTGACTGTCTGTCGGTGGCGGCGAGTAACCTGAACTCTCGATGACCAGTTCCACCCGCACCTCCGCCACGCCCGCCGGCCGCGCCCCGGCAGCAAGCTCCGACGACGCGTCCGCGCGTCTGCTGGCAGGGCTCAATCCGCAGCAGCGCGAGGCCGTATTGCACTCCGGCTCGCCGCTGCTGATCGTTGCGGGCGCGGGGTCGGGCAAGACGGCGGTGCTGACGCGACGCATCGCGTACCTGCTCGCCGAGCGTGACGTATCGCCCGGGCAGGTGCTGGCGATCACCTTCACCAACAAGGCGGCCGCCGAGATGCGCGAACGCGTCATCGGCCTCGTCGGTCCGCGCGCCAACTTCATGTGGATCTCGACCTTCCACTCGACATGCGTGCGCATCCTGCGCGCACAGTCGGCGCTACTGGAGGGGCGTAACTCCAACTTCTCGATCTACGACGCCGACGACTCCAAGCGACTCCTCGGCATGATCATCCGAGATCTCGACCTCGACCCCAAGAAGTTCGCGCCGCGCGGGGTGTCGGTCATCATCTCGAACTACAAGAACGAACTGGTCAAGCCCGAAGAAGCCATCACCGCGACGGCCGAAGGCGACCCGACCGAGCAGGCGATCGCGCAGATCTACGCCGAATACCAGCGCAGGCTGCGCACGGCGAACGCCTTCGACTTCGACGACCTGATCGGCGAGACGGTCGGATTGCTGCAACGTCACCCCGAGGTCGCCGAGTACTACCGCAGACGCTTCCGCCACGTACTGGTCGACGAATACCAGGACACCAACCACGCGCAGTACGTCCTGGTCCGCGAGTTGGTGCTCGGCAGCACTTCAGACGACTCCGACGACGAGCCCGACGCTCGCGCCGTCGAGCCGTCGGAGCTGTGCGTCGTCGGCGACGCCGACCAGTCGATCTACGCATTCCGCGGTGCGACGATTCGCAACATCGAGGAGTTCGAGCGCGACTTCCCGAATGCGGAAACCATTCTGCTCGAACAGAATTACCGCTCCACCCAGACCATCCTGTCCGCCGCGAACGCGGTCATCGCGCGCAATCCGAATCGACGTGAGAAGCGGCTGTGGACGGATTCGGGCGACGGTGAACTGATCGTCGGATACGTGTCGGATTCCGACCGCGACGAGTCGATGTTCATCGGCACCGAGATCGAACGCCTCACCGACCACACCATCGGCGGAGTCTCGGAGTCATACAAGTACTCCGACATCGCCGTGTTCTACCGAACCAACACCGGCTCACGACCCATCGAAGAAGTCTTTGTGCGCCACGGCATTCCGTACAAGGTGGTCGGTGGCACCCGCTTCTACGAGCGCAAGGAGGTCCGCGACGTCGTGGCCTACCTGCGCACCGTCGCCAATCCCGACGACTCGGTGAGTCTGCGCCGAATCCTCAACACGCCACGCCGTGGCATCGGAGACCGCGCCGAGGCGTGCGTCGCGGTGCACGCAGAGAACGCGGGTGTCAGCTTCTATCAAGCACTGCTCGACGGCGCCGAAGGCAAAGTGGCGCTGCTGAATTCGCGTGCGGTCAAGCAGATCGGCACATTTGTCGACCTGATCGAGGGATTGCGTCGCGACTTTTTGACCACCTTCGGACAGGCCGACGACGCGGGCGCCGACGTGGCGACCGTGTCGGATGCCACGGAGGAGGGCGCCGACATCGGCGAGTTGGTCGCCGCGATCGTCGATCGCAGCGGGTATCGGGCGGAGCTGGAGGGATCGAGCGATCCGCAAGACGCCGCGCGCCTCGACAATCTCAACGAACTGATCTCCGTCGCGGCCGAATTCAGTACGGAGGCAGCCGAACTCGATGTCGACTTCGACGACGAAGCGGTTGGCGACGAAGACCTGGGCGGAACCGACGGCGAACCTGAACCCGGCTCACTGGCCGCCTTCCTCGAGAAGGTCGCGCTCGTCGCCGACGCCGATCAGGTGCCCGACGAGGGCGATGGCGTCGTCACACTGATGACCCTGCACACCGCGAAGGGTCTCGAGTTTCCGGTCGTGTTCGTCACCGGCTGGGAGGACGGCCATTTCCCGCATATGCGTGCCCTCGGCGACCCGGCCGAGTTGAGCGAGGAGCGCCGACTCGCCTACGTCGGTATCACCCGCGCCAAGGAACGGCTCTACCTGACCCGTTCGGTGACCCGCGCATCGTGGGGACAACCCGTCTCGAATCCGGAATCGCGCTTCCTGCAGGAGATCCCGCAGCATCTCATCGATTGGCGACGCACCGAGCCCAGGCGGGGTGCGCGTGGATTCGGTTCCACCGGAGGCGTTTTCGGGCGATCCGACGGCGGATCGTCGCGCACGCTCGGTCGCTCGCAATACTCGACCGACCCCAATCGCGGCCGGAACAAGCAGATCCACCTCGACGTCGGCGATCGACACAACCATCCCAAGTACGGCATGGGGAAGGTCGTGGGCAAAGAGGGGAGCGGTGCCACCGAGCGAGTGGTCATCGACTACGGCGGCAAGACCGGTCGCATCACCCTGCTGACCGCGGGCGGAATCCCGGGCGACAAGCTCTGACACGCGCGCTGCGTCGTCACCGCAAGGGGAGACTCAGGCGGCAGGCGGTGTGGCCCTCAGATCAAAGGCCGGGCGAGGTGAATCAGCCCGTGTAGGCCGACATCCGGACGCCGTGCTCGGCGAGCCACGGGGCCGGGTCGATCTTGGTGGTGCCGTTCTTCCAGACCTCGAAGTGGCAGTGCGGGCCGGTCGACTGACCGTCGGACCCGACGAGGCCGATCACGTCGCCTGCCCTGACGGTCTGACCCTTCTGAACCAGCACGCCGGACGAGTACATGTGGCCGTACACGGTGACGGTGCCGTCCGCGGCTTGCACCTGAATCCAGTTGCCGAAGCCCGAGGCCGGTCCCGCTTCTTTGATGACGCCGTCGGTTGCCGCGTGGATCGGGGTGCCGAGCGGGGCGGCGAAGTCGACGCCGCCATGCATGCTGCCCCAACGCATCGCGAAGCCGGAGGTGAACTGGTAGAGCCCCATCGGGAGCGGTGACTCGTAGTACGGGCGGCTCGCTGCTGCCTTGCGCGCTGCCTCGTCCTTGACGAGCTGCTCACCCTCTGCGAGCTGCGAGGTGAAGACGCTCATGTCCTGCGAGGAGTTGTCGGGTGCTGCGATGCCAGGTCCCAGGTCGGGGACAGGAGCTGCGTTGCCGACGTTCGCGGTGTTGGTGGGAGCCGTCGCGGGTGCCGGTGCCTTCTCGGTGGTGCCGGCGTGGGCCGCCGCGGCCACTGCTGCGCCTGCGGCCATCGCGACGAGGGCGGCACGACCGCCGCGCAGGGCGGTCGGAGGTGCAGCAAGGCGGTGCTTGCCGCGGGTCCGGGTACGGCCGGGCTCAGGAATCTGGCGGAAAGGCTTCTCGGCGGGCCGTAGGTCGATCTCTCCGCTGTGCGTGAGGTCGAGGTCGGCGTCGGAGGGGAACGAATCGAGCTGCGCGCCCTCGCTCTCGAAGGGGTCGTCGGCATACGCCTCGAATCCGCCCTCGGGGATGAGGATGTCCTGCGTCAGTTCGGAGCGGGTTGGCCGGTAGTAGGGGTCCCACGTGGAAGGCGACCAGGTGGTCTGGTCGAAGCCGTCCGTCGCGTACTCGTGTTCGGCGGTATCAGTGGCCCAGGGATCGTACGAGTCGAGCTCGTCGATCGGGATGATCGCGGTCATCTCCTCGGCTGGGATGTCGTCGTAGGTACTGCCGCGTCGTGATGTCACGGTGCCGACCGTCGACGTCGACCTGCTCGGAGCTCCGCGTTCCGCCAAGTCGCCCACCTCAATTCCTGTTGCTTCGTTCCCGATATCGATCTTGTTACCGTTCGTGACCGATTCGTGATCCGTACTGCTCGACTGACGGTAACGAAACGATTGCGGCAAGTCCAACGATCGACCGTAAGAACCCGCCCAAATGTGAGCTGGGTCACGAGTCAGAGCCGTGCATGGACCCATCGCAAAGACGGTGTTCTAGATGTCGAACATCGCCCAAAACCGTTGCGCTACGCCCTTCTTCCCGACTTCGTGCCCGCGTGCGGCGAGCCGAGGGCAGACTCTATACGAGGAGCGTGGTGCGCTGATCGATGGCCGGTGTCCTGCGATGGGGACGCCGACCGAACGAGTGATCTGCCGCACAAGCCACGCAGGCCCCCAACAGGGCTGTGTCCGGCAGGTTTAGAGTCCGATATGGCCCGTGTTACACCCAACATCAGCGGGCACAACGACGAAATGGTGAGCTGAATGGATCTCTTCGAATACCAGGCGAAGGAACTGTTCGCCAAGCATGGGGTTCCCACCACACCCGGTCGGGTCACCGACTCCGCCACCGATGCACGAGCGATCGCCGAGGAAATCGGCAAGCCCGTGATGATCAAGGCGCAGGTCAAGACCGGCGGGCGTGGCAAGGCAGGCGGCGTGAAGTACGCCGCGACCCCTGACGACGCGCAGACCAACGCAGAAAACATCCTGGGCCTCGACATCAAGGGGCACATCGTCAAGAAACTCCTCGTGGCAGAAGCCAGCGACATTGCCGAGGAGTACTACATCTCATTCCTTCTCGATCGCGCCAACCGCACCTACCTGGCGATGTGCTCGGTCGAGGGCGGCATGGAGATCGAAGAAGTCGCAGCGACCAAGCCGGAACGGCTGGCCAAGGTGCCCGTCGACGCCGTCAAGGGTGTCGACATCGCCACCGCGCGATCGATCGCCGAGCAGGGCCATCTGCCCGCTGAGGTGCTCGACGCCGCTGCCGTGACCATCGCCAAGCTGTGGGAGGTCTTCGTCGCAGAAGACGCCACGCTGGTCGAGGTCAACCCGCTGGTCCGCACGCCCGACGACCAGATCCTCGCCCTCGACGGCAAGGTGACACTCGACGAGAACGCCGACTTCCGTCACCCCGACCACGTCGAGTTCGAGGACAAGGACGCCACCGATCCGCTCGAGCAGAAGGCCAAGGAGAACGACCTCAACTACGTCAAGCTCGACGGCCAGGTCGGAATCATCGGCAACGGCGCGGGACTGGTGATGAGCACGCTCGACGTCGTCGCGTACGCGGGTGAGAACCACAACGGCGTCAAGCCTGCCAACTTCCTCGACATCGGTGGCGGCGCGTCGGCCGAGGTCATGGCCGCCGGTCTCGACGTCATCCTCGGAGACGAGCAGGTCAAGAGCGTGTTCGTCAACGTCTTCGGCGGCATCACCGCGTGTGACGCGGTCGCCAACGGCATCGTCGGTGCGCTCAACAAGCTCGGCGACGAGGCCAACAAGCCTCTGGTGGTCCGCCTCGACGGCAACAAGGTCGAAGAAGGCCGCAAGATCCTGGCCGATGCGAATCACCCCCTGGTGACGCTCGCCGAAACGATGGACTCAGGCGCCGACAAGGCTGCCGAACTGGCGAGCAAGTAAGAGGCGGAGAATCAATGTCGATCTTTTTGAACAAGGACAACAAGGTCATCGTCCAGGGCATCACCGGCGGTGAGGGCACCAAGCACACCGCGCTGATGCTCAAGGCGGGCACCAACGTCGTCGGCGGCGTCAACGCGCGCAAGGCCGGAACCACCGTCACCCACAAGGACAAGGACGGCAACGACATCGAGTTGCCGGTCTTCGGATCTGTCGCCGAGGCGATCGAGAAGACCGGTGCCGACACGTCGATCGCGTTCGTGCCGCCGAAGTTCTCGAAGGACGCCATCATCGAGGCGATCGACGCGGAGATCCCGCTGCTCGTCGTCATCACTGAGGGCGTTCCGGTGCAGGACACCGCGTACGCGTGGGCCTACAACGTGGACAAGGGTGCCAAGACCCGCATCATCGGACCGAACTGTCCGGGCATCATCACGCCGGAGGAGTCGTTGGTCGGCATCACGCCCGCCAACATCACCGGCAAGGGTCCGATCGGTCTCGTCTCCAAGTCGGGAACCCTGACCTACCAGATGATGTACGAGCTGCGCGACCTCGGCTTCTCGACCGCCATCGGCATCGGCGGCGACCCGGTCATCGGTACCACGCACATCGACGCCATCGAGGCCTTCGAGAAGGACCCCGACACCAAGGTCATCGTGATGATCGGTGAGATCGGCGGCGACGCCGAGGAGCGTGCGGCCGACTACATCAAGGCCAACGTCTCCAAGCCGGTCGTCGGCTACGTCGCGGGCTTCACCGCCCCCGAGGGCAAGACGATGGGTCACGCCGGCGCGATCGTGTCGGGCAGCTCCGGCACCGCTCAGGCGAAGAAGGAAGCGCTCGAGGCTGCGGGCGTGAAGGTCGGCAAGACGCCGAGCGAGACCGCCAAGCTGGCCCGCGAGCTCTACGAGAATCTGTGATCGCGTAGCTTTCGCATAAACCACAATCGGGTACGACGCCGCAACCGCGGCGTCGTACCCGATGTGTATTTGTCGCCTTATCGATTGGATCCAACTTGGAAACCGCAGCTATCACCGCATGGACATTCGTCAGTGAGTGTCCGATTCCCGGAGATATCGGTCCACTATTGGTGCAAGGTGAGCAACCCTGGGCCGCGTACAAGACGTTCCGAGACTCGGCGATTTTCACCAACAAGCGGTTGATCGTTCGCGATGCTCAGGGACTAACCGGTAAGAAGGTTGAGATCTACTCGCTGCCGTACTCGTCGATCACGATGTGGTCGAGCGAGAACGCCGGGCGCATGCTCGATTTCAACGCTGAGATGGAACTGTGGACCCGGGCCGGGCATATCAAGGTCAAGCTCGGCAAAGGCGTGGATATTCGCAAGATTGACCATCTGATCTCCAGCGCGGTGCTCCTCGGCTGACAATCCGCGCATCGCCGACGGCTTTCGTACCGTCTAACGTGCGAAAGCGATCGCAATCGAGGGTTCGGAACCGATCGCATCAGTGTTTCAGGTGCGATAATCAGGCAGTGAACAGTGACGCTCGCGCGCGACAAAATCGTGGCTATGGGACGAGTGTCGACGGCGTATCGCTCGCCGGCATGGTGAAACTCCCGTTCCGCGCCGCGTCGGCGGTGTTCGACGCCGCTGAGCATGTCCCCGTGGCGGGTTCGGTTGTTCGTGATGTGCGACGGTCCGCGCACAACGTTGTCGATTCGGCGAGCGGATTGGCAACGGCGGGTGTGCAGACCGGCATGGGCGCGCTGATCCGCGAGATCGTCGACGTGTTCACGTCCGAGATCGACCTCACCGCGCTGGTGCTCGACAACGTCGACCTCGACAAGATCATCGCGTCGGTCGACATGAACGCGATCGTCGACCTTCTCGACCTCGACGCCATTGTCGCGCGCGTCGACCTCGATGCTGCGGTTGCGCGGGTGGACCTGGACGCGGCCGTCGCGCGGGTGGACCTGGACGCTGCGGTTGCGCGGGTGGATCTGGACGCGGCGGTCGCGCGCGTCGACATAGAGGCGGTCATCGCGACCGTCGACCTCGACGCGATCATCGACACCGTCGACCTCGACCGTGCCGTCTCGCATGTGGACGTCGACGCGGTGATCAATCGCGTCGACCTCATCGGACTCGCCGACGTCATCATCGACGGCGTCGACCTTCCCGGGATCATCCGCGAGGCGAGTACGTCGGTGACCGCGGACGTGATGACTGATGTGCGCAGCACCAGCGAGCGTGCCGACGACGCCGTCGCCGACATGGTCGGCCGACTGTTGCGCCGACGAGTGGTTGCGGAGGTGGAGACACGTGAGCGTGACTGAATCCCAGCCCGATTCGTCCCAGCCTGATTCTTCTGAGCCCGAGTCGCACAACGAGTCCGTCGGCAGCAACCCCTCCGATACCGCAGCCGACGAGCACGCAGCCCGCGCAGAGGCCAGGAAGAGCAAGGCCCACGCGGTGCACGACACCTCGAAGACAGCGGGCATCGTGAGTCGCGGAGCGGGTGCGGTGATCGACCTGATCGTCGTGCTGGTCATCATGAGTGCCATCTACCTGGGCGTCGTGATGGCCCGACTGCTCTACAACGTTCACGACTTTTCGATGCCGAGCACCAACGGGTTCTTCACTGTCGGTGCGTTCATAGTCGTGTCGATCGTCTACCTGGCCACGTGTTGGGCGGTGTCGGGCCGCACGCTGGGTAGCGTCGTGATGGGTATTCGGGTGGTGAACCGCAAGGGTGATCGTCTGCGCCCATCCGTGGCTGCGATTCGGGCTGCGATCTGCGTGCTCTTCGCCATCGGATTGCTGTGGGCCGGAGTCGATAGGAAACGACGATCCGTCGCCGACCTGGTGCTGCGGACGCGGGTCGTGTACTCGCGCTGAGGTTCCTCACCCGCCGGGTTTCTTCACCCGCCGAGGCGTCGTCGGCGACTAGCGTTGGTGAAGTGGTCGAGCGAATGACGACAGACGAACTGGTAGCCGCGCTCGTCGATGATGGCACCTGGCAGTCCTGGGACGAGGCGCCCAGCTACGTTGCTCTCGACCTGGACTATGCCGAAGCGTTGGGGCGGGCACGCAAGCGAACCGGCGTCGACGAGTCGGTGATCACCGGTGTCGGAGAGATCTCCGGCGCTCCGATTGTGTTGGTTGTCAGCGAATTCGGATTCCTGGGCGGATCTATCGGGCGTGCGGCAGGCGAACGCGTGGTCGGCGCTGTTCGACGCGCGACACGCGAGAGACTACCCGTGCTGGCTCTGCCCGCGTCCGGCGGCACCCGAATGCAAGAGGGCACGGCGGCGTTCCTGCAGATGGCATCCATCGCCGAGGCGGTCGGAAGTCACCGACGGGCGGGGTTGCCGTACCTCGTGTATCTGCGCCACCCGACCACCGGCGGTGTATTCGCGTCGTGGGGTTCCATGGGACACATCACCTGGGCCGAACCCGGTGCACTCGTCGGATTCCTGGGACCACGAGTCTATGAAGGCCTGCACCGCAAGCCTTTTCCCGACGGCGTGCAGGTGTCAGAGAATCTGGCCGCCCACGGGATCGTCGATGCCATCGTGCCGGTGGACGAACTCGCCGGCCGCGTAGCCCGGGTCGTCGAATTGCTCGCCGAGCCGGTTGACCCGCCGGCGTCACCTCCGGTCGTCGCTCCTTCTCGGTCGGTCGTCGCTCCTTCCCCGCCGGTCGACGCTCCATCCCCGTCGGTCGACGCTCCATCCCCGTCGGTCGAGCCGCCACCGCCGCCGGTCGAGCTTGTCGAGACCTGGGATCGCGTGCTCGCGACGCGCGCTGCGGATCGTCCCGGTCTGCGCGCGCTGCTGCTCGCTTCCGATGCCGCCATGATTCACGACACCGGACCAATTGTCCTGGCGCTGAGCCGTTTCGGGCGAACGACGGCCGTGGTGATCGGGCAGGACAGAACCGTGCAGGCCGACGGTCGGCTGATCGGACCGGCGGATCTGCGGGTCGCGCGGCGGGGCCTGGCGTTGGCAACCGAACTGCGCCTGCCCGTCGTCACGGTGATCGATACACCGGGCGCCGACCTGTCCGTCGACGCAGAGGAGGGTGGCCTCGCGCGTGAGATCGCGCTCTGCCTGGCTGACCTCATCGCGGTGCCGCGGCCGACGGTGTCGGTGTTGCTCGGTGAGGGGGCGGGTGGAGCGGCGCTCGCGTTGTTCCCAGCGGATCGTCGACTTGCCGTGGACGACGCATGGCTGTCGCCGCTGCCGCCGGAGGGGGCGAGCGTGATCGTGCATCGCGATACAGCACACGCACCCGAACTCGCCGCGGCGCAGGGCATCGCGGCCACCGACCTCGCCGAACACGGTGAGATCGACGAGATCGTGCACTGGGGAGCCGACGGTCTCCGCGCGAGCATCGGGCGGGTGTTGGCGGGACTCGTGCCCGATCATGCACGGCGCGTGCGTCATTCGGCCGACCGGGGCGGGCGTCGGACACTCGCCGTCGGCGCGATCGTCCGCGACGTCGACGGGCGCTTTCTCCTCGTGCAACGACTTCGCGATCCCCAGGCAGGCCGGTGGACGGTGCCCGGCGGCAAGGTCGATCCGGTCGACGCTGTCGGCCCCGATGGAATCCGTGACGACGAAGGCACACTCGTCGCCGCGGTGATCCGCGAGATCGCCGAGGAGACCGGACTCGACATCGAGGTCGGCGCCAAGGCGTGGGTGGTCGACATACCCGACGGCAGGGGCGGGACCTTCGAGATCCACGATTTCGTCGCGGTCCCCGTCGGTGGCACAGTGCGCGCAGCCGACGACGCCGCTGACGCCGGATGGTTCACGGTCGACGAGATGCGGGCATTGCCACTCACCGACGGCTTGCTCGAGCACCTGACAGCGGGCGGGTTCGTCGAATGAGCCAATTCGGTTCATCGTGAACACAATTCGACGACGCGTCGAATCCGCAGGTCCGCACGTTGGGTGATGATCGTGACATCGGCGTGTGGTCGGAGGCCCGGTTTGTGGGCATTAGCGTCTTGCAGAGTCAGATCAGTGTCGATTGTGATTCGCGGAGGTCGTCGTGCGCTCGAAGGTTCTCGCCGTCTTGTTGTTGCTCGTGTTCGGTGGGGCGGTACTGACGGCCTGTGGTGGCGACGACGACTCGTCGAAGGTCAAGATCGGCGTCGCCGATGCGTCCGAGGAATACTGGAATGTGTTCAAGCAGAAGGCTTCTGCGCAGGACATCGACGTCGAGCTGGTGAACTTCACCGACTACAACCAGCCCAATCCTGCGCTCGCAGAGGGCGAACTCGACCTCAACGAATTCCAGCACCTGCTCTACCTCGCCACCTACAACGCGAAGAACAAGCAGAACCTGGTGCCGATCGGTGCGACGGCCGTCTACCCGTTGCCGCTGTACTCGACCAAGCACAAGTCGGTGTCGGAGATCCCGCAGGGTGGGCAGGTCGCGATCCCGAATGATCCGACGAACCAGGCGCGTGGACTGCTGGTCCTCGAGCAGGCGGGCCTGATCACCCTCACCAAGCCGGGCAATGCGTTCTCGACCCTCGCCGACATCGACCAGGGCAAGTCAAAGGTGAAGGTCATCGCCGTCGACGCCGGTCAGACTGCGGCCAACCTGGATTCGGTCGATGCCGCGATCGTCAACAACAACTACGCGACGTCGGCAAAGCTGACCAAGGACCAGATCATCGCGTCCGACGATCCCAACTCGCCCGGGGCCAAGCCATACATCAACGCGTTCGTCGCCCGCAACGACGACAAGGACAACCCCACTTACGCGAAGCTCGTGAAGATCTACCACGACCCCGAGGTGATCGCCGCCGTCAAGCGTTCGCTCGGTGACAGCGGTGTGATCAAGGACAATTCGGCTTCCGAGCTCCAACAGACGACGAAGGACCTGCAGGCGTCCGTCAACACCAATGGCTCCTGACGTCGACGCGGCGTCGGACATCGGTTCACCCGCCGGGTCCGACACCGCGATTGACTTCGTCGGCGTCTCAAAGCGTTTCGACAAGTCGGGGCCGGCAGTTCTCGACGGAATCGATCTGAGTGTCCGCTCGGGGGAAATCGTCGGGATCATCGGTCCGTCCGGTGCGGGAAAGTCGACGCTCGCCAGGCTCATCAACGGTCTCGAACGGCCAACCGGCGGGCAGGTATTCGTGCACGGTGCAGAACACAGTCGGGCGTCGGAACGTGAGCTCAACCGGCTGCGTACCGACATCGGCATGATCTTCCAGCAGTTCAACCTGTTCAACTCGCGGACCGTCGCGGGAAACGTCGACTTCGCATTGAAGGTCGCTCACTTTCCGAAGGCCAAGCGGCGCAGTCGAATCGACGAGCTTCTCGACTTCGTGGGCATCGCCGACAAAGCCGATCAATGGCCGGCGGCGCTCTCGGGCGGACAGAAGCAGCGCGTCGGAATCGCGCGAGCACTCGCCACCTCACCGTCGACCCTCATCGCCGACGAGGCGACGAGCGCGCTCGATCCGCAGACGACGTCGGACACCCTGAAGTTGTTGCGCCGCATCAACTCCGATCTCGGTACGACGATCGTCGTGATCACCCACGAGATGGACGTCATACGTGACGTGTGCGAGTCGGTCGCTGTCCTCGACCACGGTCGGCTCGTCGATCACGGAGATGTGTACTCCGTCTTCGAGCGTCCCACGTCCGACGTCACACGGGGACTGCTCCGGCATGCCGTTGCGGGGGTTCCAGACGCCGACGCACTGGCGACCTTGCGCGCGCGGCACCCCGGACTGCTCGCGACAGTGTCGGTACGCGACGACGGTGCGGTTCGCGGTCACCAGGACGCCACGTTCGACCTGCCCGCGGCCGTTGCGGAGCGCGGCGCTCGATCGACGGTGATCGCGGGCGGCATCAGCGACATCGCGGGCCGACCGTTCGGCGCATTGACCTACGAGATCACCGGCGACGCAACGTCGGTCGACGCTGCGCGTGCGCAACTGGTGCGCATCGACGGCGTCGTCGTACACGAGGAGACGAAGCAGTGACCGCCCAGACGTTCGTGCTCGCCGACGGCGAGAGCTTCACGCGGGTCTTCGGGCCGGAGCTGCGGCCGTTGTTGATCCAATCCATCTGGGAAACCTTCGAACTCGTCGGCGTGACGCTGCTGATCGGAGGTTTGCTGGGGCTGGTCATCGGAGTGATCCTGTACGCGACGAGTCCCGGAAATCTCTGGTCCAACGCGTGGATCTTCAACGGGTTCAACGTCGTTGTGAATATCGTCCGTCCGATCCCGTTCATCATTTTCATCACCGCGATCGCCCCGCTCACCAAAGCTGTGATGGGCACGCGCATCGGTACCGAGGCGGCGATCTTCCCGATGACGCTGATGGCGATGGTGGTCATCGGGCGCGTCGTCGAACAGAGTCTTGTGTCGGTTGACCCGGGCGTCGTCGAAGCGGCACGGGCGTCGGGTGCCAGTCGGCTGCGTACGTTGCTGACCGTCGTGGTTCCCGAGGGCTTCGCGCCGCTGGTCCTCGGATACACGTTCATCTTTGTCGCCATCGTCGACATGTCGGCGATGGCCGGGTACGTCGGCGGTGGCGGTCTCGGCGATTTCGCCTTCCAGTACGGCTATCAGCAGTTCGACTGGAAGCTGACCGTCGTGGTGATCGCCCTGCTGGTCATCCTGGTGCAAGCGGGCCAGTACTTTGGGAACTGGCTGGCACGCCGCGCACGGCACAGATGACCCGAGGAGCACGATGACCGACCTTCTGCCGCTGAACCCCGACGAGTTGTTGACGACGACCCGTTCGGTTCGCAAGCGCCTTGACCTGGAGCGACCTGTTCCGATCGAGGTCGTCCGTGAAGCGCTCGAGGTTGCGATTCAGGCCCCGACGGGGTCGAACGCGCAGGGCTGGCATTGGATCGTCATCACCGACGCCGACCTCAAGCGCAAGGTGGCCGATTACTACGCGCGCTCGTTCGCCGACTACTCGGCGCAGCGCACATTGTCGACCGAGTCCGCCCGCCGCGTCGCCGCCAGCGCCCAGTACCTTGCCGACGTGATGGGCGAGGTGCCCGTGTTGATATTGGGTGCGATCAAAACGGGAGCTGACCTGCCGACGGGCAACCAGGCCGGGGTGTGGGGGTCGTTGCTTCCGGGGGCTTGGAATCTGATGCTCGCCCTGCGCGCACGCGGGTTGGGTTCGGCGTGGACCACCTTGCACCTCGTGTACGAGCAGGAAGTGGCCGACCTGCTCGGGATTCCCGACGGCGTGCACCAGGGAGTGCTGCTGCCGGTCGCCTACACGCAGGGCACCGACTTCACCCCGGCACAACGCAAGCCGCTCGACGACGTCCTACACATCAACGGTTGGTGAATTAACGGCGCGAGCACCGCCGTACCGGCGGTAGATTCGATGACACCATGACCCCAGCAGACCCCGTTGAGACCGCGACGTTCGCCGCGTCTGTCACGCCGCCGCTCACTAAGCGAGGCGAGGCGAAAGCCGCTCGACGTCGAGAAATGCTCGACGCCGCCGCCCGGCAAATGGCCGCACGGGGATTCGCGGGCGTACGCCTCGAGGACATTGGCGGCGCCGTCGGCGTGAGTGGCCCCGCGATGTATCGACACTTCGCGTCGAAGACCGACCTGCTCGATCAGATGCTGCTCGACATCAGCCGCCGACTCCGCGACGGCGGTGCCGAGGTCGTCGACCGCGGCCTCGCGCCAGCGGAGACCCTCGAGGCGCTGATCCACTTCCACATCGACGTGCTCGTCACCAAGCCGGACCTGATCGTCGTGCAGGATCGCGATCTGCACAACCTGACACCCGAGGCCAACCACGAGGTGCGCTCGCTGCAGCGCCGATACGTCGAGCAGTGGGTCGACGTGCTGCTCGCGCTGATGACCGAACGCGGCGCGACCCTCGCGCGACCGGAAGCCCGCGTCCGTGTGCACGCGATGTTCGGCCTGCTCAACTCCTCGCCGCGACTGCCTTCACTCGACAGCTCCCGCCTCCGCACCGTCCTGACCGCCATGGCCACCGCCGCGCTGGAGTGCGCGGGGGAGTGAGCGGGGCCTTCGGCGGCGTCGGGCCGTGCAGAAACTAGGGGAAGGGTTGTTTTCTCGGGTTGTGTGCGTTTCCGCGGGTTGTTTCGCGGGGAACGGTCAGAACCACGGGGAAGAGTTCGGCCGGCCTGGTGCGGGGTGGTCGGAGCGCTACGCAGAAAGTGGGGGAAGAACCCTTCCCCCACTTTCCGCGCACCCAGTCTGGACGGCCGTCAGATCCCGAGCTCGGCGCGGCGGCGTGCGACCTCGGCGCGATACCGTGCGACGTTGTCCATCTTGATCTGCTCGTAGCCGCGGACCATGTCGGGCAGGGCCGCCAACTCGGCCAGCGCCGACAGACGTCCAGGATCGTGAGCGCCCGGATCGGTAGACCCTGAGCCGACGGCGCCGAGGATCGCGTCGACGAGTTCCCGATACTCGACGATGAGCTCGCGCTCGGTGCGTCGAATCTCGGTGTAGCCGAACGGATCGAGGCGCGTGCCGCGCAACTTCTTCATCTTCGCGAGGCCGGCGAGCATCGGGGCTGTCCGCGCACCGAACGACATCTTCTCCTTGCGGCCAAGTGCGCGCAGCAGCGGGGGATGCAGTCGCACAGCGACTTTGGCGTCGTCGCCGTACTCGCCGGTGATCTGCGCGGCGAAGGTCGGATCGGCGGTGAGGCGCGCAACCTCGTACTCGTCCTTGTACGCCATGAGCTTGTACAGGTTGCGTGCCACCGCGTCGACGAGTTCGGGGCTGTCCGATTCGCGCGACACACGGTCGACGACGTCCAGATACTCAGCGGCATAACGCTCGTCGGCGTAGGCGACCAGTTCGTCGACGCGGATGCCGACGCTGTGCGCGAGGTCGTCGTCGAGGTGTAGTCGTGCGACCCGCTCACGAGCGTACGAACTCGGCTCCACCGCAACCGATTCGACGCCGGTCAGCTCTCGCGACACGGCATCCGGATCCGCGATCACCTGACGACCACGCCGGAACGCCTGCAGGTTTGCCGACACCGCAACGCCGTTGAGTTCGACGGCGCGCTCGATCGACTCGGCCGAGATCGGTAGTGCTCCGGTCTGATATGCCGCGCCGACCATCAGCATGTTGGCGAACTGCTCGTCGTCGAACAACTCTGTCGCGAGCGCGCCCGCGTCGAGGTATGCGGCTCGTGCGACCCGCGCGTCGATCGAGTCATGGACGGCGGTGTCGGCGGGGAAGCCGACCGAGGTGTCGATGACCATGGCGCCGGTGGGAATCCGGGTCGTCGACACCACCGCGACGGTCCGATCCGGCGCGGTGACCTTCAGGTTCACCGGGTCGGTGCCGACGAGGGAGTCGCACGCGAGGTACAGGTCGCACGTGTCGGCCGCAGCCTTGGCGGCCTGCTCGACGGGGCTGGGGAGGTGGTCTCGACAAGCTCGACCAGCGGAGTCAGCTCGACCAGCGGGGTAATCAGCTCGACCAGGGGAGGGGGCTCGACCAGCGGTGGGATCGGTTCGACCAGCGGGATCGGCTTGACCAGCGGTGGGATCGGTTCGACCAGCGGAATCAGCTCGACCATCGTTCGGGGTTCGACCAGCGGAATCAGCTTGACCAGCGGCGTCGGCGGAGTGCAGGGCCGAGACCTTGATGTCGCTGACCACGGCGCCGCCCTTTTGGGCGAGGCCGGTCATGTCGACCGTGCGGGCCGCGTGGCCGTCCAGAAACGCTGCGGTGGCGAGGATCTGGGAGACGGTGACGACGCCGGTCCCGCCGATGCCCGTGATGCGCATCGTGAAGTCGGTGTCGGCTGTGACGGGTCGAGTGGTCGGGGGAGCGGGGACGGTGGCGGCGTCGATCTCGGTTGCACGTCGCGTCGCGGGTGTGTGGCCCGGCGTGACGGTGACGAACGACGGACAATCGCCCTTCAGGCACGAGAAGTCGAGGTTGCACGAGCTCTGGTCGATACGTGTCTTGCGGCCGAACTCGGTCGAGACCGGGTGCACCGAAAGGCAATTGGACTTCTCGCCGCAGTCACCGCAGCCCTCGCAGATGCGTTCGTTGATCACGACGCGCTGTGTGGGAGTTGGCATCTGGCCGCGCTTGCGCTTGCGGCGCTTCTCCGCGGCACAGTGCTGATCGTGGATGAGGACCGTGACCCCGGGGATCTCGGCGAGTTCACGTTGTACCTCCGCGAGGTCGCCGCGATCGCGCACGACGACGCCGTCGGCGAGGTCGGCGGAACGTGTGCGCGACGGGTCGTCGGAGGTGACGACGATGCGCGAGACCCCTTCCGCGGCAAGCAGACGCGTCAACTGAGCGAGACTGAACTCGCCGACGGGGTCCTGTCCGCCGGTCATCGCGACGGTGCCGTTGTAGAGCAGCTTGTAGGTGATGTTCTCGCCCGAGGCGACCGCAGCGCGGAGGGCGAGAGATCCCGAATGCGTGAACGTGCCGTCGCCGATGTTCTGCACGAAGTGGTCCGCGGGTACGAACGGTGCCATACCGAGCCACTGCGCGCCCTCGCCGCCCATCTGGGTGACCCCGGCGATGTCGCCGACCTGATCCGGATCCATCAGCAACACCATTGCGTGACAGCCGATTCCGCCGCCAACGAGCGTGCCGGGGCTCACCTTGGTCGAGCTGTTGTGCGGACATCCCGAACAGAAATACGGCGTGCGCACCGCGAGGGGAAGGTCGATCCGGGTACTCGACCGGCGCGCGTTGTGCTCGTCGAGCCATGCCTGCGCGGCGTCGAGGTGATGGTGTCTTGCCAGGCGTGTTGCCAGGCCGAGAGTGACTGCGTCGACGTCGAGTTCGCCGAAACGCGAGAACAACGTCGAACCGTCTTCGTGGACCTTTCCGACGATGCGCGGGGCGCGCGGATGGCGATACAGCATGTCGCGCATCATGGTTTCGATGAAGTCGCGCTTCTCCTCGACGACGATCACCTCGTCGAGTCGACCGGCGGCGGTGTCGGTGATGAAGCGTTCGAGGATCTCGCGGTCCAGCGGGTAGACCATGCCGAGTTTGAGGATGCGAATACCGGCCCGTTGCAGATCGGCGTCGTCGAGCCCCATGAGCCGCAACGCATTCCGCAGATCGAGGTAGGTCTTTCCCGCGGCGACCAGCCCGATCCTGTCGTCGCCACTGCGTACCGCGATTCGGTTGATGCCGTTGTGTCGTGCATATGCCAGCGCGCGGGGGATGCGCGTCGTCAACTGATTCTGTTCGAGCTCCATGAGATTGGCGCCGAGCAGTTTGCCGCTGGGTACGTGCGGGCTGCGCCCCAGATCGCCGTAGACGGGCACGACGCGATCGGGATGCACCACCGCGGTCGACGATCCGTCTGCCACGTGTGCGGAGATCTTGAGCGAGGTCCACAGGCCGCTGACCCGGCTCATCACCGCGGCATGGACGCCGAGGTCGAGGATGTCCTGGGAATCGGCCGGGTAGAGCGTCGGAATGTAGAGGTCGGCGAGCGCCATCTCCGACGTGCAGGGGACGGTCGAACTCTTGGCTGCGGGATCGTCGCCGACGAGCGCCACGGCACCGCCGTCGGGATGCGTGCCGATCAGGTTGGCGTGCCGTATGGCGTCGGATGCGCGGTCGAGACCGGGTGCCTTGCCGTACCAGTAGCCGACGACGCCGTTGCGCTGCTGCCCGTCGTCGTCAGCCGCGAGCGGGCCGAGTGTCGGGGCGAGTTGCGATCCCATGACCGACGTCGCGGCGAGTTCTTCATTGAGACCTGGGCGGTGTACGACGTCGAAGGGTGCGAGGAGCGACTGACGTCGCATGAGTTCGAGGTCGAAGCCTGCGAGCGGCGAGCCCTCGTAGCCGGAGATGAACGACGCCGTGCGCAGATTCTGTCTCCGATCGACGCGGGCGCGATCGGCGATCATCCGGACGAGCGCTGTGATGCCGCCGAGGAAGATCGGACCTTCTTCGCGGGTGTATCGGTCGTCGAGTGTGAAATCGGCGGGGCGTGTCGTCGCACGCGCTCCTGCCTGCGTCGATGCTGAATTCTTCGCGGTTGCGTCGCGCCGGAATCGGTCGGCTCGATCATCTGCGAGGGTCACGGGTTCACCTGGCCTTCGTGGTGTGTCGGCGTCGGCACGGGGTACGGCCGACGACGTGTGGGCTGGGTCCGGGGGTGGTGGACCTCATCACCCACACTACGAAATTGCGTGACGCCCGTCACGTCAGGGACAACAATGACAAGTAGATGACAGCCGCGCCGCGATCCGCTAGAGTCGCTTTCAGTTAATTGCAGCTAACTGAAAGCGCGTGGCTGCACGCATTCCAGCCAAGCGAAAGGTCTGCCTGTGACGAGGGTGGTCTCGACAAGCTCGACCAGCGATGACGGCTCGACCAGGGTGGTCTCGACAAGCTCGACCAGCGATGACGGCTTGACCGGCGGTAAGGGCTCGACCATCGGGAAGGGCTCTACCGGCGGGAAGGGCTCGACCAGCGGTCGGGCGGTGCACGAGTCCAACGTCGCGACGCTGAGGGAGCGCCTTGCGCGGGTCGCGGTCGGCGGCGGCGAGCGGGCTCGGGAACGGCACATCTCGCGCGGCAAGCTGCTCCCTCGCGATCGCGTCGACGGCTTGCTCGACGTCGGGTCGCCGTTCCTCGAGGTCGGATCGCTTGCGGCGTTCGGGATGTACGACGACAAGGCGCCGTCGGCCGGTGTGATCGCCGGTGTCGGACGGGTGGCCGGGCGCGAGTGCATGATCGTCGCCAACGACGCCACGGTGTCGGGTGGCACCTACTACCCGATGACGGTCAAGAAGCATCTGCGCGCGCAGGAGATCGCCGCCGCCAACCGGCTGCCCTGCATCTACCTCGTCGATTCCGGTGGCGCGATGCTCCTCGCGCAGGACGAGGTCTTCCCCGACCGCGAACACTTCGGACGCATCTTCTACAACCAGGCGACGATGAGCGCGGCAGGTATCCCGCAGATCGCGGCGGTGCTGGGATCGTCGACGGCAGGCGGCGCCTATGTGCCGGCGATGAGCGACGAGACCGTCATCGTCCGCAATCAGGGCACCATCTTCCTCGCGGGACCCCCGCTGGTGAAGGCGGCGACCGGCGAGGACGTCAGTGCGGAGGACCTCGGCGGCGGTGCCATGCACTCGTCGGTCTCCGGGGTCACCGACCACCTCGTCGACAACGACCAGCAGGCGCTCGCCAAGGTGCGCGAAATCGTCGCGACCCTCGGACCGCGCGAACAACCGCAGTGGGACACGATCGCCCCGCGTGAACCCGCGCGCAGCCAGATCGACATCTACGACGTCGTGCCCACCGATCCGCGTACCCCGTACGACGTTCGACAGGTCATCGAGATCATCAGCGACGCAGGAGAATTCACCGAGTTCAAGGCTAACTACGGCACCACGCTGGTCACGGCGTTCGCGCACGTGCACGGCCATCCCGTCGGCTTCATCGCCAACAATGGTGTGCTGTTCAGCGAATCAGCGCTCAAGGGAGCGCACTTCATCGAACTGTGCGACCAGCGTCGAATTCCATTGGTGTTCTTGCAGAACATCACCGGATTCATGGTCGGGCGTGCCTACGAGGAAGGCGGTATCGCCAAGAACGGCGCCAAGATGGTCAATGCCGTTGCGTGCGCGCGTGTTCCGAAGTTCACCGTGATGATCGGCGGCTCGTTCGGCGCGGGCAATTATTCGATGTGCGGCCGCGCGTACTCGCCGCGGTTCCTGTGGTCGTGGCCCAACGCGCGCATCTCCGTGATGGGTGGACCACAGGCCGCCGACACTCTTGCGACGGTGCGCCGCAACCAGATCGAACGATCCGGCAAGGAGTGGTGTGCCGACGACGAGGAGGCGTTCAAGACGCCGATTCGAGAGCAGTTCGACGAACAGTCCGATGCGTATTACTCGACGGCGCGCCTCTGGGACGACGGCATCGTCGATCCGGCACACACCCGCACGTTGCTCGGGCTCGCGCTCGAAACCGCCCGTTACGCACCGCTGGCCGATCAGCGCTACGGCGTCTTCCGGATGTGACCGACCGATGCGACACGAGATGGATGAGAACGTCATGACGACACCGACAGCCCGCCCGATCCGCAGCGTGCTCGTGGCCAACCGAGGCGAGATCGCGTGCCGCGTCATTGAGACATTGCGCCGCATGGGGATTCGGAGCATCGCCGTCTACTCCGACGCCGATGCCGACGCTCTGCATGTGCGGATGGCCGACGTGGCGGTACGACTGGGACCCGCGTCGGCCGCACGCAGCTACCTCGACATCGACGCGGTGGTGCGCGCCGCGCAGCAGACCGGCGCCGACGCGGTGCACCCCGGCTACGGATTCCTCTCGGAGAACCAGAAATTCGCGGTCGCGCTCGACGCCGCGGGGATTGCCTTCATCGGACCTCCGGCGGACGCGATCGCGACGATGGGCGACAAGATCACCGCGCGGGCCGCCGTCGTCGAACGTGACGTCCCGGTGGTGCCCGGTCTGTCGCGGCCTGGGCTGACCGACGAGGATCTGATCGCGGCTGCGCCCGAGATCGGATTCCCGGTGCTGATCAAGCCGAGCGCCGGTGGCGGCGGCAAGGGTATGCATCGCGTCGAGAACGCCGACGAACTCCCGGCAGCGCTCCAGCGTGCACGACGAGAGGCCGGATCGGCATTCGGCGACGACTCGCTGTTCCTCGAGCACTTCGTCGACACCCCCCGCCATATCGAGGTGCAGGTCCTAGCCGACCAGTACGGCAACGTGATTCATCTCGGCGAGCGCGAGTGCTCGCTGCAACGTCGACACCAGAAGGTCATCGAGGAGGCGCCCTCGGCGCTCCTCGACGAGGCGACGCGCGCACGTATCGGTGAGGCCGCCTGCGACGCTGCACGCAGTGTCGGCTACACCGGTGCGGGCACCGTCGAATTCATCGTCTCCGCCAAGCGACCCGACCAGTTCTTCTTCATGGAGATGAACACCCGGCTGCAGGTCGAGCATCCCGTCACCGAACTGGTCACCGGAGTCGACCTCGTCGAGCAGCAGATCCGGGTTGCGCGCGGTGAGAAGCTCGCGCTCACCCAGTCCGACATCGTCTTGTCGGGCCACGCGATCGAGGCGCGGGTATACGCAGAAGATCCGGCACGAGGATTCCTGCCGACCGGCGGCACGATAGTCGCGCTCGAACAGCCGGGTGGACACGGAGAGAATGCCGAATACAGCGGCATCCGTGTCGATTCCGCGATGTTCGAGGGCATGGTCGTCGGGAGTGACTACGACCCGATGCTCGCCAAGGTCATCGCGTACGGCAGCGACCGCGACGAGGCGATCGAACGCCTCGACCAGGCTCTCGCGCACACCAGAGTGCTCGGTGTGGTGACCAACATCGACTTCTGTCGCTTCGTGTTGGCGCAGGACCGCGTACGCGACGCCGAACTCGACACCGAACTGCTCGACAGGCTCGTCGTCGACTACGCTGCGCCGCAACCGGTTCCGGAAGCATTGGTGCTCCTGGGTGCTGCCCGCACCGGGTTTCGGCAGCCCGGCGACGTCTGGAATACCGAAGTCGGTTGGCGCATCGGCGTACCCGCACCGGTGGTGACCCGCATCGTCGACGGCGACAACAGGCACTGGACGGTCTCGTTTTATGTCGACGCCGCCACCGACGATATTCTGCGTGGACATGCGACGGTCTCCGGCGACGACGTCGACTCCTGGGAAGCCGACGTCGAGTACCGTCGAATCGACCAGGGCGGCAACGGAGATCACGTCGACCGCTTGATCGTCGACGGCGTCAGTCAGTCGTGGTCTCACTCCGAGATCGACGGATCGTGGTGGGTCGCGGGTCCCACGGGATCGTGGACCCTCGAACTCGCGCGACCGATCCTCGACGAGGCCGCAGACGAGAAGGCCGGAGAGATCACCTCGCCCATGCCCGGGACCATCGTTGCCGTGTCGGTCGATGACGGCGACGCCGTCGAGGCAGGCGCACCCGTGATCGTCGTCGAGGCGATGAAGATGGAGCACACGCTGACGGCGCCGACTGCAGGCGTCGTTGCGCTCGCGGCACAGGTCGGCGACAAGGTCGCGGCCGGTCAGACACTTGCACACGTAACCGACGAGAATTCGATGGAGCAGGCCAACTGATGGAATTGACACAGGACTACACCGACCTGATCGACACCGTGCGCGACTTCGCGCAGTCGGTGGTGGCGCCGGTCGCTGCGAAACACGATGCGGAACACAGCTTTCCGTACGAGGTTGTCTCGCAGATGGGAAAGATGGGCCTCTTCGGGCTTCCGTTCTCCGAAGAGTACGGCGGCATGGGTGGCGACTACTTCGCACTGTCGCTCGCGCTCGAGGAACTCGGCAAGGTCGACCAGTCGGTCGCGATCACGCTCGAGGCGGGTGTGTCGCTTGGAGCGATGCCCATCTACAAGTTCGGCACCGAGGAGCAGAAGCAGCGCTACCTGCCCGACCTGACATCTGGTGTCGCACTGGCCGGATTCGGCCTCACCGAGCCGGGAGCCGGCTCCGATGCCGGGGCAACCGCCACAACTGCGCGCGACGACGGCGACAGCTGGATCATCAACGGCGCCAAGCAGTTCATCACCAACTCGGGAACCGACATCACGTCGCTGGTGACGGTGACCGCGGTGACCGGTGTCAAAGACAATGGGCGCAAGGAGATCTCGACCATCATCGTGCCGTCGGACACGGTCGGGTTCACCGCGGAGCCGGCGTACAACAAGGTCGGCTGGAATGCGTCGGACACCCATCCGCTGACCTTCACCGACGCGCGGGTGCCGACCGAGAATCTGCTGGGGGAGCGTGGCCGCGGCTACGCGAACTTCCTGTCCATCCTCGACGAGGGACGTATCGCCATCGCGGCACTCGCGACGGGCGTGGCGCAGGGGTGCGTCGACGAGAGCGTGAAGTACGCCAAGGAGCGGCAGTCCTTCGGTCAGCCCATCGGCAACTATCAATCGGTGTCGTTCTCAATCGCCCGCATGGAGGCGCGAGCACACGTCGCCCGCACCGCATACTACGACGCCGCGGCGAAGATGTTGGCGGGCAAGCCCTTCAAGAAGGAGGCGTCGATCGCCAAGATGATCGCCAGCGAAGCCGCGATGGACAACGCGCGGATGGCCACACAGATCCACGGCGGCTACGGGTTCATGAACGAGTACCCGGTGGCACGCCACTACCGGGACTCGAAGATCCTCGAGATCGGGGAGGGCACCACCGAGGTGCAACTCATGCTCATCGCGCGAGAGCTGGGGTTCTCATGAGTGATGGAGCCCAATCGCCCACATCGACTGCTCGGAGGGTGATACAACGCGGGTTGTGGTTCGAGGAGTTCGTCGAGGGCACGGTGTACGAGCACCGGCCGGGACGCACCGTGACCGAGGCCGACAACGTGCTGTTCACCACGCTCACCATGAACACCCAGGCACTGCATCTCGACGCTGCGTGGTCGGCGCAGCAACCCGGCTTCGGCGGTCAGCGACTCATCAATTCGATGTTCACGCTGTCGACCATCGTCGGATTGTCGGTGTCGCAACTGACCCAGGGGACGCTCGTCGCAAACCTCGGTTTCAGCGAGGTCTCCTTTCCCGCACCGTTGTTCGCGGGCGACACGCTGTACGCGGAGACGGAGTGCACCGGCATCCGCGAGTCCCGGTCGCGGCCCGGCGAAGGGGTTGTCAATCTGCTCCACGTCGGTCGCAATCAGGACGGGGTGGTTGTCGCCCGAGCCGCGAGGGCCACACTGGTACGGAAGCGACCCGACGACTGACACCGCCGGAGACAACTCCGGCGACGTCTGAACGAACAGGAGTGAGAATCGTGACCACCGGCCCGATCGTGCCGCCCAATCAGTTCGGTATTTCCAGCCAGATCGGCAATGAACCGCAGATGTTGGTCAACGCCTGGCTGCCCTCGGGGCCGGCGATGCTGTTCTGTCCGGCGGACCGTCCCGATCGCTACCAGAAGGCGCTCGAGCGAGCCGACGTCGTCATCCTCGACCTCGAGGACGCCGTCGCACCGGAGAATCGCGTGGCAGCGCGGGAAGCGTTGATCGCCAACCCGATCGACCCCGACCGAACCGTCGTGCGTATCAACCCGGCAGGTACCGGCGACTATCGGCGTGATCTCGCAGCCCTGAGTGACACCAACTATCGGGTGGTCATGCAGGCGAAGGCCGAAACCGCGACGTCGATCATCGAGACGGCGTTTCAGACGATCGCACTCATCGAGACACCACTCGGGGTCGTCAACGTCAACGAGATCGCTCAAGCCGTCAACTGCATCGGATTGATGTGGGGTGCAGAGGATCTCGTTGCCGGTCTCGGCGGCAAGTCGAGCAGATTCGGTCAGGGCGAGCGAGGAGCGGGTACCTATCGTGACGTTGCCCGCTACGCACGCGCGATGGTGCGGATCTCCTCGGCAGCCGCCGGGATCTTTGCCGTCGACTCGGTGCACATCGACATCCCCGACACCGACGGCCTTGTTGCGGAGGTCCGCGACGCCGTCGCACTCGGATACGCCGCGACAGCATGTATCCACCCCTCGCAGGTGGAGATCATCCGCGCTGGCTACAGCCCGGATGCCGACGAGATCGACTGGGCCAAGCAGGTTCTCGAGAAGTCGGAGGAGTATCACGGTGGCGTCTTCAGCCTCGACGGGCAGATGATCGACGGCCCCGTGCTTCGTCAGGCCGAGGCTGTGCTGGCGCGTGCCGCCGCAGCCGAGAACCTCGACACCTAAATGACCGCATGATCAGGATATGAGTCCACGAGAAGAGAGTGATCCGAATGGCCGAGCCGACGGTCGAATTGGCCTATGCCCGTGGTGAAGACAACCCGCCGCTGCTGACGGAGACGATCGGGCAAACGCTCGCGCGAACAACCGAGGCGTACGGGGAGAACCTCGCACTGGTCGACGCGCCGAGCGGGCGCACCTGGACGTACCGAGAGTTCCGCACCGAGGTCCTCGCGCTCGCCGCCGGACTGCTGCGGCACGGCGTTCAGACAGGCGATCGGGTCGGGCTGTGGGCGCCCAACCGACCCGAATGGGTGATGGTGCAATACGCGACCGCCGAGATCGGTGCCATTCTCGTCAATCTCAATCCCGCCTATCGCCAGAACGAACTCGACTACGCGCTCACGCAGTCGGGTACGAGCGTCGTGCTCGCCGCCGACCGCTACAAGGACTCCGACTACCGGGGAATGCTCGACGCCGCTCGGCCTTCGACGCCGGAACTGCGTGAGGTCATCCTGTTCGAGACGCCCGAGTGGGATGAACTGCTCACCCGGCCGTCGGACGACGAGTTGGCTGCGGTGGCGCAACGCGCGTCGACGCTGCGGCCGGACGACTCGATCAATATCCAATACACCTCGGGTACAACGGGTTTCCCGAAGGGGGCGACACTCACACACGCCAATATCAGCAACAACGGTTATCTCGTCGGCGAACTCCTCGCCTATACCGACGCCGACCGCATCTGCATCCCGGTGCCGTTCTACCACTGCTTCGGCATGGTGATGGGAAACCTGGCCGCGACGAGTCATGGTGCGGCCATGGTCATTCCGTCGCCGACATTCGATCCCGAAGCCGCGCTCCGCGCCGTCGCGGACTATCGCTGCACGAGCCTCTACGGTGTGCCGACGATGTTCATCGCCGAGCTGGCGCTCCTCGATCACGTCGAGCCCGGCCAGATCGATCTGTCGAGTCTGCGGACCGGGATCATGGCGGGTTCGCCGTGCCCCGAACACGTGATGCGGCAGGTCGTTGATCGCATGCACATGGGCGAGGTCTCGATCTGTTACGGGATGACCGAAACATCGCCGGTGTCGTGTCAGACGAGAGTCGACGATCCGCTGGAACTGCGGGTCGGCACAGTCGGGCGCGTCGGCCCGCATCTGGAGATCAAGGTGATCGACCCGATCACGGGAGAGACACTGCCGCGCGGCGAGACCGGCGAATTCTGTACCCGCGGCTACAGCGTGATGAGTGGGTACTGGAACGAACCCGAGAAGACCGATGAGGCGCTCGACGCCGACGGCTGGATGCACACCGGCGATCTGGCCGTCATGGATCCGAACTCGTACGTACGGATCACGGGGCGCATCAAGGACATGGTGATCCGCGGGGGAGAGAACATCTATCCGCGTGAGATCGAGGAGTTCCTCTACACCCACCCAGATATCCTCGACGCACAGGTGATCGGAGTGCCCGACGAGCGCTACGGCGAAGAGCTGATGGCGTGGATTCAGTTGCGCGACGGCGTCGCCGACCTCACGGCCGACGACGTGCGCGAGTTCGCGACGGGCAAGATCGCGCGCCACAAGATCCCGAGATACGTCCACGTGGTCAAGGAATTCCCGATGACCGTCACCGGCAAGGTGCGCAAGGTGGCGATGCGCGCTGAGTCCGTCGACCTTCTCGGGTTGGCGTAATGGCGTCGTCGACCGTCCCCAGATCTTCGGAGCGAGGCGAAATAACTACGCGCATCGACGACTTCGCGCGACAGGTCGCCGAGCGCTACGGCGTCGACACGTCGTCGTACGAGACGCTGTGGTCGTGGTCGGTGGACAGTCCGGCGCAGTTCTGGCGTGCGGTGTGGGACTTCTACGATCTCGACGCCATTGCCGGTCCGCTCGCCGAGGGAGACGACGCCGTCCTCGCGTCGACGGAAATGCCGGGCGCGCAATGGTTTTCCGACGTCACCCTGAACTACGTGGATCAGGTCTTCCGGCATGCCGACGATCCCGACGCCGCTGCGCGGACCGCGATCGTCGGAGTCGACGAGAGCGGTACCCTTGTGTCGCTGACCTGGGCACAATTGCGTGAACAGTCGTTGTCGTTCGCGCGCACGCTTCGCCGGCTCGGGGTCGGTGTCGGCGATGTGGTCGCTGCTTACCTGCCCGACATTCCCGAGGCGTTGGTGGCGTTCCTCGGAACCGCGGCGGTCGGCGCGATCTGGTCGGGTTGCGGGCAGGACTACGCACCCTCAGGTGCCGCGGGCCGCCTCGCCCAACTCGAGCCCAAGGTGCTGGTCACCGCCGACGGCTACCGATACAACGGCAAAGACATGGACAAGGCGGCCGACAGCGCGGAACTGGCAGGCCTTCTCGAAGGGCTGGGCTCCCACATCGTCGTCGGCGATCCGTCGCGCCAGCCCGCACGCGGAATCGAAGTTCTGAGCTACGAGAGCGCCATTGCGTCGAATTCGCAGGCGCAGTCCGACGTTCGCGACGCCGACATCCCGGTGCGGGTCGGGTTCGATCATCCGCTGTGGGTGCTGTTCAGCTCGGGAACAACGGGGCGCCCCAAGGGAATTGTGCACGGGCACGGCGGCGTCGTCGTCGAACATCTGAAAGCCGCTGGGCTGCATGCCGATCTGTCGCGTGACGACGTCTTCTTCTGGCACACCGCACTGAGTTGGATGATGTGGAACTTTCAGGCAGCGGGATTGCTGGTCGGTGCCGAGATCGTCTGTTACAGCGGCTCACCGCTCTACCCCGACGCCGATCGGCTCTGGGCACTCGTCGCCGACGAACGCGTCACCTACTTCGGCACCAGTCCCGGACAGTTGCAGGCAAGCCGCAAGGCAGGTCTGCGACCTGGCCGCGACCACGACCTGGCGGCGCTGCGGGGAATCGGGAGTACCGGTTCGGCGTTGTCGGCAGACCTGTTCGACTGGATCGACGAAAACGTGCGCCCCGGAATCCCGGTGTCGTCGATCAGTGGCGGTACCGACGTGGTGACCGCGTTCGCGGGCGGATCGTCGGGGCAGCCGGTGGTGCCCGGTGAATTGTCGGTGCGGTACCTCGGTGTGGCGCTTGCCAGTTGGGCTCCGGACACCACGCCGCTGATCGGTGAGGTCGGCGAGATGGTCGTCACCGCACCGATGCCCTCGATGCCGGTGAGCTTTTGGAACGACCCGGACGGTGCTCGCTATCGGGCGGCATACTTTGCGCACGAGTGGTCGGGCACCGAGACCGACTCGGAACCCGTATGGCGACACGGCGATTGGGTCACGGTCACCGATCGGGGTTCACTCATCATCCACGGCCGCAGCGACGCGACGCTCAACAAGCAGGGCGTGCGGATGGGCTCGGCCGACATCTATGAGGTCGTCGAAAGCCTCCCCGAGATCGCAGAGGCATTCGTGCTCGGCGTCGACGGTCCCGACGGCAAGTACTGGATGCCGCTGTTTGTGACCCTGGTGCCCGGCGCCACGCTCGACGATGATCTGCGCTCGACGATCGCGTCGTCGATCCGCACACGACTGTCGCCACGACATGTGCCGGACGAGGTGATCGAGGCGCCCGGCATCCCGCACACCCGCACGGGCAAGAAGCTCGAGGTGCCGGTGACGGCGATCCTCGCTGGCCGCAGCGGCGTCGACGTCGACCCTCGATCGATAGACGATCCGGGCCTCATCGACTGGTACTCGGAGCGCGGTCGCGAACATCAGTGGTGAGGGATGCGTCTCACACCGATGTACTAGCGTGGTCGGGGAACTGCCGTGCCATGTGTGCATGTGGGTGCGGCTCGCACGCTTCGACCAGGAGATATGACGTATGAGCTATCAGCCGGGAAGCTCCGGTTACGGCGCTTCCGACTCGGGCCAGGGTTATGGACAACAGGCCGGATATCCGCAGGCCGGGAGCGGGCAGCGCAGCTCTGACCAGCAGGGATCGTCGCAGCAGGGATCGTCCCAACAAGGATCGTCACAGCAGGGCTACGGACAGCAGGCGCCCGGTCAGTACGGCTACGGACAGCCTTCCGGCTATGGCCAGCAGGGTGCCGGGGGCTACGGACAAGCTCAGGGCTACGGGCAGCAGGGATATGGGCAACAGTCCGGATATCCCCAGTCCGGGTACTCGCAGCCGGGATACGGTCAGTCCGATTACAACCAATACGGGCAGGGGCAATACGGCTACGGTGCCGCGCCGAAGCCTGCGAGCCAGGGGCTTCCGGCGAACATTTCGTTCATCCTCGCCATCGCTCTGTGCGCGCTCGCGGCGCTGAACCTGTTCATCGGCTTCTGGAGCTATGGCTCCGGGCTGTCGTCCGGCATCATCGTGATCGCTCTGTCGCTGCTCGCGGCTTTGTTCCCGAACAAAGTCGCTGTCAACGCGCTCGTTCCGGTCTTGGCGGCTTGGACCAGCGCCGACGCGGTGACTCGGATCTACTCGATCATTCGCTCCGCAGTGTCGGACGCTCAGAACTACGCGAACTACGGCGGCTACGTGCCCGCCTCCACCTCGTGGCAGGACTACGTGCAGTTGGTCCTGGCGTTGCTGATCGCGGGACTCGCGATCCTCTGGCTGCTCGTCGTGCTCGATGCGGTCAAGGTGGCACCAGCGCCGGGCGCTGCCGCAACGACAGGTTCGGTGCCCACCGGCGCGACCGTGACGGCCGTCGAGCAGACGACCATCGTGGCCGAGTCGACGCCCGCTACGCAGGCATACGGTCAGGCGACAACGACCGGCTACGGCGATGCACAGGCATCGGGCAAGGCGCAGGCGCCTGTCGCTTCGAGTCCCGCTGGCTCTCATTCCCCAGCGTCAGGTTCCTCTGCCGGTAGCTACGGACAGTCGGCGTACACCTACGGCCAGTCGCCCTCTCATCAGGCGGGCAGCTCAACTGCGTACGGCGCGGGCGCAGCGTCGGCACCGGAGTCGTCGCCCCAGGAGTCGTCGCCCCACTCATCGTCGTACTCGCCCTACTCGGCTTCGTCGTATTCGCAGTCGCAGCCGTCGGCGAGTCCGTCCGCTCAGCCCGGATACCCGGGCGGCACCGGAGCGTCAGAGTCGACAGGGCCGGGTTCGAAGGGCTCGAAGGGAGGTGCGGGGTCCTCGCCGACCGCCGCGCCGTCGGCCGAGAGCGGATACGGGGAGCGCGGGGAGCGCACCACGGCGTTCCACCGGCCCGAAGATCAGTCGGGCAGGGGCGGTTCGTAGTCGAGCTGACGACGCGGCCGACACCCCTGGGTTGTGAATCCCCCGGGGGAGCCATCCAGATAATTCGATACGCGCAGGGCCCCGCCACGTTGCGGGGCCCTGCGCGTATGCCGTGAGCGTCGTCTCTCGGCGCGTCTCCGACTCAACTGCAGTCACTCGTGTCACGCTCGTAACGATGTCGTCGATCAGGTCTGTGCCCAGAGAGAATCTTTCCGCGCGTCTGCGTCAGGTGCGGCGGGCGACCCGTGCCCAGCGTCTCGGCACCGAGGGCAGCGCGCGCGAGTTGATCCTCGTCGCATTCGGGGTTCCGGTCATCACGCTGATGGTCCTCGTGGTCTGTGTGCTGGCAGTGCTCCTCATGTCCGGCGGAGATATGTCGGGCATCGCGAACGTGATCTCGGCGTGCTGGCTCGCGATCCACCAGGTGCCGCTGACGATGAACGGCGTCACGCTCGGCGTACTTCCCATGCTTCCGACCCTCCTCGTCGCAGCGGGAACCGCCGGATTCGCATCGTCGGCGAGCCGCGTTGGACGGTCTCCGTCTGAGCTCGCGGCGATCGCGGCCGCTGCGATCGGCGGACCACTCGTGATCACCGCGATGGCATTGGCTGTCCTCATGGACGGATCGTCGGATATGCCCGTTGCTGCGCCAAATGCCTTGTTGGCCTTCGGCTGCACGATCGCACTGCACGGGCTGGCGACAGCCGCAGGTGTGGTCTGGAGACGACGTCGCGACCTCGCAGCACTGACCTCGGTGACCCCCGCCGACCGTCGAGGGTTTCGCTTCGGTCTCCTTGCCGCGGTTGCGCTCCTCGCGGCCGGGTCGGTGCTCGTTCTGGTGCGACTCTTACTGAGCTTCTCCGACGTCGGGCAGCTCCTCGGCGGCGGCTACCGCTTCGACGGTTACCTGGGGCTGACAGTGCTGTCGATCCTTTACCTTCCCAACGTGATCGTGGGCGCGACGGCAGTTCTCGTGGGCGCCGACGTCCACGTCGGGGCGATGTCGGTGGACCTCTTGTCCGTACGCAGCGGCCCGCTGCCGCCCGTGCCACTGCTCGCGGCGCTCCCCGATGCCGATTACGGCACGCTCGGCGTCGTCGGATTCGTTGTGCCCGCTGCCGTCGCCGGCTACGTCGGTTGGCGATGCCGATCGCTCGACCCGATCGCGCACGTCCGCGCTGTCGGCGTGGCCGGAGCGGTCGCGGCGTCGATCATCGTGCTGCTTGCCTGGCCCGCGGGCGGCCAACTCGGCGAGATCGGCGCGACGGGCATCAATGTCGCGGCTGCGGGAGTGTTCACGCTCGGTTGGGTTGTCGTCGTCGGCCTGATCGTCGCGCTCATTTACGGCTGCCTGCCATCGACTCGGCGCGCCAGGCTGCAGATCGAGTCCGGCGGTGAGGATTCCGACGATCTCGACACCTGGCTCGACGACTCCGGATACGACGACGACTACGTCGTCGACTCCCGGGACGAGGACGGCTCGTGGGACGAGGATGGCTCCTGGGATGAGAACGACGACGCCGACGGCGTCGTGGACTTGGACAGTGCTTCGGAGTACGAGGACAGCGGCGTCGACGTCAGCGACGACGCGAGTGACGAGCCCGATGGTGGCGCGGATGACAGCGTCACCGTGTTCGACGACGCCACAGTGTTCGACGACGCCACAGTGCTGGACGACGGCACCGGGTTTGACGATGACGGAAGCGGCGTCGACTCCGTCAGCACCGCGGACGCAGCGACTCGCTCACGGGGCGCGAACAGCGATCCACTAGGCTCGCAGATGTGAACAGAACCCCCGTAGACGCTGCCGGTAGCCCGGTACGCGTCCCGATCGTCGTGATGGCGTCGGGTACGGGAACACTGCTCGAGTCACTCATCGACCGTGCCGACGGCCCCGATGCCGCCTTCGAGGTGATGGCAGTAGTCGTCGACCGTGATTGCCGCGCAGCGTCGATCGCGCAACGCCACGAGATCCCCGTCATCGTGTGTCGTGTCTCCGACCACGCCGACCGCGCCCGCTGGGACGAAGCGCTGGCCGAGCAGGTGGCAGCAGTCGCGCCCGCGTGGGTGGTGACCGCAGGTTTCATGAAGATCCTGGGCCCGGCGTTCCTGTCGCGTTTCGGTGGCCGCATCGTCAACTCTCACCCGGCGTTGTTGCCGTCGTTTCCCGGCGCGCACGGCGTCGCCGACGCTCTCGAGCACGGCGTCAAGGTGACGGGCGCGACGATCCACCTCGTCGACGACGGTGTCGATACCGGCCCGATCCTCGCGCAGGCGCCGGTGATGATCTCACCGAGCGACACCGAGGAGACCCTGCACGAACGCATCAAGTCGGTCGAGCGATTCCTGCTCGCCGACGTTGTGGCGAAACTCGTCACCCGAGGAGTTGTCATCGACGGACGAAAGGCCCGGATTCCGTGAACGCAGCCACCCCCGCAGACACAGGTCGACGCCCCATCAAGCGCGCGTTGGTCAGTGTGTACGACAAGACCGACCTCGCCGATCTCGCGTCGTCGTTGCACGAGGCGGGCGTCGAACTGGTCTCGACCGGGTCGACTGCGAAAACCATTGCGGCAGCAGGTATTCCGGTGACCGAGGTGTCGGAGGTTACGGGATTCCCGGAATGCCTCGACGGACGAGTCAAGACGCTCCATCCCAAGGTGCACGCGGGCATCCTCGCCGATAGTCGCAAGGAGTCGCACGTCGCGCAGCTCGAGGAATTGGGTGTCGCACCTTTCGATCTCGTAGTGGTCAACCTGTACCCCTTCACCGAGACCGTCGCGTCGGGTGCCACGCCCGACGAGTGCATCGAGCAGATCGACATCGGCGGACCGTCGATGGTGCGCGGCGCGGCCAAGAACCATCCCACCGTTGCCGTCGTCGTCGACCCTATGGACTACGAGCAGGTCTCCGCTGCCGTTGCCGAGGGCGGATTCACGCTGACGCAGCGACGTGAGTTGGCCGCCAAGGCATTTCGGCACACCGCTGACTACGACGTCGCCGTCGCCTCCTGGATGTCGCAGGAGGTTGCGCCGGCAGCGGACGGATCGACGTTCCCCGAATGGTCCGGATTCACCTGGGAGCGTTCCGCTGTGCTGCGCTACGGCGAGAATCCCCACCAGGCCGCTGCGCTCTATCTCTCCACTGCGGCGCCCGAGGGCCTCGCGTCGGCAGAACAGTTGCACGGCAAGGAGATGAGCTACAACAACTACACCGACTCCGACGCCGCTTGGCGCAGCGCCCATGACTTCGACGCACCCGCCGTCGCAATCATCAAGCACGCCAACCCCTGTGGCATCGCCATCGGTGAGACGATCGGCGAGGCGCACCGCCTAGCCCACGCGTGCGACCCCGTCAGTGCATACGGCGGCGTGATCGCGGCCAACCGTGAGATCACCGTCGAGATGGCCGAGCAGGTCGCCGAGATCTTCACCGAGGTGATCATCGCCCCGGGCTTCGCCGACGGCGCGCTCTCGGTGTTGCAGCGCAAGAAGAACATCCGCATCCTGCGAGCCGTCCCGCCCGTGCGCGCAGGACTCGAGTTCCGTCCGGTGTCCGGTGGCCTGCTCATGCAGGATCGCGACATCCTCGACGCCGAGGGCGACAACCCGAAGAACTGGACACTCGTCGCAGGACCTCCCGCCGACCCCGACACCCTCGCCGACCTCGAATTCGCCTGGCGCGCATGCCGCTCGGTGAAGTCCAACGCCATCCTGCTCGCCAAGGACGGCGCCTCTGTCGGCGTCGGCATGGGGCAGGTCAACCGGGTCGACTCGGCGCACCTCGCCGTCACCCGCGCAGGCGAGCGGGCCAGTGGCAGCGTCGGAGCGTCGGACGCCTTCTTCCCGTTCCCCGACGGGCTGCAGGTGCTGATCAACGGTGGAGTATCGGCCGTCGTGCAGCCGGGCGGGTCGATCCGCGACAAAGAGGTCATCGAGGCCGCCGCCGAGGCCGGCATCACCCTGTACCTCACCGGTGCACGGCACTTCGCGCACTGACCTGATCTCGTCGACTGTGCGCTCCGTCGGGCCGAGTGGGCGCTCCGTCGGGCCGAGTGGGCGCTCCGTCGAGCCGACTGGGCGTCGCGTTCTGCCGACTGGGCGCTCCGTATTGCCGAGTGGGCGCTCTGTCGCGCCGAGTGGGCGTGACCGATGAGCGTGCTCGACCTCGTGCTGCTGTTCGTCGCGGGGTTCGGCGCCGGGCTGATCGGATACGTCACCGGCTTGGCGTCGGTGGTCAGCTATCCCGCCCTTCTGGCAGTGGGACTCAGCCCGATCGCGGCGAACGTCACCAACACGGTGTCGCTCGTCGCGGTGGGGGCGGGGAGTCTCGGCCAGTCCGGCAAAGTACTGCTCGCGGGTGATCGTCGGCCGCTGTACGCCGGTGTGGTCGCGTCGCTGATCGGCGGCACGATCGGCGCGATCATTCTCTTGATCACGCCCCCCGACAGCTTCAAGGTGATCGTGCCGTACCTCGTCGGTTTTGCGGCGATCGCTCTGCTCGTTCAACCACAGCTTCGACGACTCGCCTCACGTCATGCCGACCGTCCGTGGCTCTTCGTCGTCGGACTCGGCCTGATCTCCATCTACGGCGGCTACTTCGGTGCGGGCGCGGGCATCGTGCTACTCGCCCTGACTCTCGTCGTGACGAGCGAACCACTCTGGCGCGCAACGCTGTTGAAGTCTCTGTTTCTGGGCGTCGCCAATCTTGTTGCGGCCGTGGGGTTCATCATCTGGGGCCCGGTTCACTGGCCCGCGGCGATCGCGATGGCGATCGGTTGCTTGATCGGCGGTTGGTGCGGTCCACCTGTGGTCAAGCGACTGCCCGCCGGGCCCCTGCGTATCGCGGTGGGACTCGGCGGGCTCGGTCTTGCTGTGTGGTTGGCGTTCAGCTGATACCAGTCGTCGAGTCGAGATCCCTTGCGCGAACGTACGCTTGGCGCACATAATCGTCGACGTCCCCATAGAAGCGACTACCCACCACGCTACTTCGGCGGGCCTTTTTCTCACGCTGAGGAAAAAGATGGTCGCGCGCTGCCCGGACCGGTACACATAGCCGGTGACTTTGTTCGTCGACATCTCGCCCGAAGAGCAGCAGGGCGGGCAACCAGGGGTCGAGAAGACCTCGACCGGCAGTAGGCTTCGTTCTGTTGCACTGCAATTCGGTCTCCCCGTGCTCTCCGTGGTTCTGTTCCTCGCTGTCTACCAAGCCGTCGCCGTCAGCGGCGTCTGGAGCGAGACCTTCGTGCCGCGTCTCGGCACCGTATGGCACGCCTTCGTCGAAATGTCGACGACGCACAACGGCGTCGTCGGATATGCCGGTTATTACTGGTGGGAACACCTCTACATGACGCTGCGTCGTGTCTGCGTCGGTGTTGTGATCGGCGTCGCGGCGGGTGTTGTCCTCGGGCTGATCATGGGGTCGATCCCGTGGGTCCGACGACTTCTCGAGCCGTGGCTGACATTCCTGCGCGCCCTGCCTCCGCTGGCGTACTTCTTCCTCCTGGTCATCTGGCTGGGAATCGACGAGGCGCCGAAGATCACGCTTCTCGCGTTGGCCGCTTTGCCGCCGGCGGCGGTGGCGACCACCACGGCCGTCAGCGCCACGCCGGTCTCGCTGATCGAGGCTGCACGCGCGCTGGGAGCAAGCAGGCGTGAGGTGATCTCCGACGTCGTGATTCCGGCCGCACTGCCCGAAACATTCACGGGCATCAGGCTTTCGGTCGGCATCGCCTATTCGTCGGTGGTCGCGGCGGAGCTCTTCAACGGAATTCCCGGCATCGGAGGCGTCGTGAAGGACGCCAGTAACTACAACAACACTCCCGTCGTGCTTGTCGGCATTGTCCTCATCGGACTGTCGGGTCTTGTCATTGACGGAATACTTCGGATGATCGAGCACCGCCTGGTGCCGTGGCGCGGAAAGGCCTGAACAACAATGACATTCCTGACATCGAGCAAGGCTCGTCGATCGCGGCTGCGCTCGCTGGGGGTGACGGTCGGTGCTCTCGTCGGTTCGGCTGCGGTCGTGCTCACCGGTTGCTCTGTCGACAAGTCCGGCGGCGACAGCGACAAGCCGACGATTCGCCTTGCCTACCAGTCCTTCCCGAGCGGCGATCTGATCGTGAAGAACAACAAGTGGCTCGAGGACGCGCTACCGAACTACAACGTCAAGTGGACCAAGTTCGATTCAGGCGCCGACATCAACACGGCGTTCGTGGCGAAGCAGATCGACTTCGGCGCAATCGGTTCGAGTCCCGTGGCGCGCGGACTCTCCGCGCCGTTGAACATCGCCTACCAGGTCGCGTTCATCCTCGACGTCGCGGGCGACAACGAGGCGCTGGTGGCGCGCAACGGAACCGGGATCAATTCGATCGCCGACCTCAAGGGCAAGCGCGTGGCGACGGCGTTCGCATCGACCTCGCACTACAGTCTGCTCGCCGCACTCAACCACGCCGGTGTGAATCCCAAAGATGTCAATCTGATCGATCTTCAGCCGCAGGCATCGCTGGCCGCGTGGCAGCGCGGAGACGTCGACGCCGTCTACACCTGGCTGCCGACACTCGACGAGTTGCGCAAGTCCGGTAAGACCATCGTGACCAGCCGTGAGGTGGCCACCTGGGGCAAGCCGACGCTCGACCTCGGCGTCGTGTCGTCGAGCTTCGCGAAGGATCACCCCGACGTCGTCGACACCTGGCGCAAGGTCGAAGCACGCGCTCTCAAGCAGATCCACGACGATCCGCAGGCGGCGTCCAAGGCTATTGCCGCACAGTTGAATACGACACCCGAGGACGCGGCCAACCAGCTCAAGCAGGGTATCTACCTGACGAACGACGAGCTGACCTCGCCGCAGTGGCTCGGCACCGACGGTAAGCCGGGCAACGTCGCCGACAACCTGCACAGCGCCGCGGAATTCCTTGCGGAACAACAGCAGATCCCGTCGGCGCCCCCGCTGTCGACGTTCCAGAACGCGATCTACACCAAGGGGCTTCCCGGTGTCCTCACAGCACAGTGATACCAAGGTTGACGCTGGTAAGAAGGTCGACGTTGCGGTGACCGAAGGCGAAGCGTCGTCGACTCCCATTGCAGCGCAAGGCGAAGGCAGCATCAGCCTGCGCGCGGTGACCCAGCAGTACGGCAAAGGCAATGACACTGTGACGGCCGTCGGGCCCGTCGACCTCGAGGTCGACCCCGGTGAAGTACTCGTACTCGTCGGTCCGTCGGGTTGTGGCAAGTCGACGCTCCTGAGGCTGATCGCCGGATTCGAGGACCCCGCGTCGGGCGTCGTAGAGGTTTCTGGGAGCAAACCGGTGCCCGGCACCTCATCCGGTGTGGTCTTCCAGCAGCCGAGGCTGTTTCCGTGGCGCACCGTCGGAGGCAACGTCGACCTCGCTCTGAAGTACGCGGGCGTGCCGCGTTCGGACCGGCCGGTACGACGGGAGGAACTCCTCGCACGAGTCGGTCTGTCCGACACGGCGAATCGTCGAATCTGGGAGATCTCGGGTGGTCAGCAGCAGCGCGTCGCCATCGCGCGTGCGTTGGCGGGCGACACGTCGCTGCTCCTGCTCGACGAGCCGTTCGCGGCTCTCGACGCGCTGACGCGGGAGACGCTTCAGGAAGACGTCAGGACCGTTAGTGCCGAGCTGGGCCGCACGAATGTCTTTGTGACGCACAGCGCGGAGGAAGCGGCGTTCCTCGGATCGCGGATCGTCGTGTTGACGAGCCGTCCCGGTCGTGTGGCCCTCGACATCTCGTCGCCGATTCCGCGTACCGGTATCAGCGCCGACGACATCAGAGACTCCGCTGAGTACACCGTCCTGCGCACCGAGATCGCGAGCGCGGTCAAGAGTGCGGCGCGCGGCGAATCTGCTGGGAAGAAGTGAGCGTCGGGGTTTTTATCGCGCTGCGGTAAACCCTGTTCCGGCTGCTCGTCGGTGACTAAACAGGTGGTGTGAGCACAACCTCCCACCTCATCGCACCCGTCGGCACGCTTCGCGCTGCCGATCGGTGTCGACTGTGGGACTCTGTTGTCGACGGTGGGTCGGCGCGGACCACGGCCTTTCAGGAGCAGCAGGGGTACGCGCAGATGATTCACCGGATGACATGGGCAGACGGCAGCCACCACGGCTCGCCGCCGGTCTCTCTCGGACTCGCAACCACTTACGACTCCCCGAGAAGGACCCACCATGACCATTTCACTCCCTGATTCCTCACGTACCGGCGCACAAGCCCCACTCGATTCGACGCCTATTGATTCGGCGACGGTCGCGTCGGGCGTCGAGTTCGACATCGACGAATTCGGCCCTCGATTCGGCGCCGAGATCCGCGGCGTCGACGTCGCTTCGGCATCCGACGACGAGATCCGCGCCATCCGGGCCGCACTGATCGAGTACAAGGTGATCGTGCTGCGCGACCAGCACCTCGACGACGCGTCGCACGTCGAATTCGGCCGTCGCGTAGGCGATCTCACCGCAGGACATCCCGTGTGGAACAGCGGCGACGTGCCTGCCGAGGTGTACTCGCTCGACAGCACCGACAACGGTTTCGCCG
The DNA here is from genome assembly GCF_001665905.1 of Gordonia sp. 852002-50395_SCH5434458. Taxonomy (NCBI): domain Bacteria; kingdom Bacillati; phylum Actinomycetota; class Actinomycetes; order Mycobacteriales; family Gordoniaceae; genus Gordonia; species Gordonia sp. 852002-50395_SCH5434458. The sequence continues at coordinate 11,911 of NZ_LZTC01000011.1, read as the reverse complement.
ACGTCTGGCACACCGACGTCACGTTCATGCCGAGACCGCCGATGGGCTCGATCCTGCGCCCGGTTGTGTTGCCGCGCAACGGAGGCGACACAAACTGGGCCGACGCCGAGCTCGCGTACGAGTCGTTGTCGGCTCCGGTACAGCGGCTCGTCGAAGATCTTTCTGCCGTGCACGACGGTAATCGAGAGTTTGGCTACTACCTCAAGCAGCGTCGGGGTGGTCGCGGAAACGTCTGGGACGGAAAGGAAGTCACCGAGTTGGTACCGGTGACCCATCCCGTCGTGCGAGTACATCCGGAGACCGGGCGCAAGTCGTTGTTCGTCAACCCGGGCTTCACATCGCATATCGAGGGCGTGTCCGATGCCGAGAGCCGGGGCATTCTCGATCTGCTGTACGCGCACCTGACAAAGCCGGAACACATTGTGCGACACCGCTGGCGCCTCGGCGACCTGGTGCTGTGGGACAACCGCAACACCCTGCACTACGCCAACCGCGACTACGGCGACAACCGCCGGGTGATGCACCGCATTACGCTCCGCGGCGACGAGCCGGTGGGCCCGCCTTCCGCTGGCTGAGCGGGCGCGGCTGTAGCGAGGATACGGGTCAGTTCGACCAGCGGGCTGGGCCCGTTTTCCGCTGGTTGAGCGGGCGCGAGCGTAGCGAGCACCCGAGTCGAAACCACCTTGGCGGGGGCAACTCGGCCAGCGGGTGGTCTCGACAGGCTCGACCAGCGGTGGCGGCTCGACCGGCGACGGGGTGGTCTCGACAAGCTCGACCAGCGGCGCGCGGCTCGACCAGCGGTGTCGGCTCGACCGGCGGCGCGCGGCTCGACCGGCGGGTGGTCTCGACAGGCTCGACCAGCGGGTTCAGCTCGACCAGCGGGTCTAGCCCCAGCACCAGCGCGCGGCGTATTCAACCAAAGGGTTGACAACCAGGCGGCGGCGTCGCACACTCGTATTCAACCAAACGGTTGAGGAGGGCGAGTGGCAGACGAGTTGTCCAAGGTGTTCGCCGCGCTGGCGGACCCGACCCGGCGTGACATGGTCGCGCGGCTCGCGGTCTCGGATGCGACGGTCGGTCAGCTCGCCGAGCCGTATGACGTCAGCATCCAGGCGGTGTCGAAGCACTTGAAAGTGCTCGAAGACGCAGGCCTGGTGACCCGCACCCGGGAGGCGCAGACACGCCCTGTCCACCTGGAAGCCGAGGTGTTCGACCTCATGACCAAGTGGATCGAGTGGTACCGCCGCGCGGCCGAGGAGCGCTATCAGCGTCTGGACGTCGTACTGGCAGAGATGAACAACGCAGAGATGCACGACGCGGTTCACCGCGACGAGTCACCGACGAAGAAAGGCAAGGCATCATGAGCACGCAGACGCGCTATCCGGAAGCCACCATCGAGGCCGACAAGGAGGTGCCGATCATTCGCATCACACGCGACTTCCGCGGCACCCCAGCACAATTGATGAGAGCGCACACCGATCCCGAGCTGTTCGTACGCTGGGTTGGCCCAGACGTGATCTCCAGTCGAATCATCGAGTGGGACGCGCGAAACGGTGGAAGTTGGCGCTACGCCGCGACACATGGCGATCAAGACCACTACTTCCGCGGTTGCTTCCACACCGTTTCCGACGACACGATCGTGCAGACCTTCACCTGGGAGGGCATGCCCGATCAGGTGGCGCTGGAGACGCTGCACTTCGAGGATCTCGGCGACGGCACGACGCGCCTGCACGCCCAATCCCTTTGTGACAGCTTCGAAGCCCGCGATGGCTGGTTGTCGTCGGGCATGGAGGTCGGGGTCAACGAGGGCTACGCCAAACTCGACGGACTGCTCGGAGAGGTCTGACATGACGACGTCGCTCACCGAGGTCAGCGCTGCCGACCGTCATCGCATCATCGCGGACGGATTCGCGGAAGAGGTTGCAGCAGTACAAGACTGGGATGCTCCGACGCCGGTCGACGGATGGGTGGCGCGCGACGTCGTCGCTCATCTCATCGACTGGTTCGCGAGCTTCCTCGACGCCGGGGGAGTGCAGCTTCCCAACGCGCCGTCTGTCGCCGACGACCCGCTCGCCGCCTGGCAGGCGCGCAGTGCCGCGATCGGCGAACTGCTCGACGGCCCGTCGTCGAATTCGGCTTTCGTGCACCCGATGGTCGGTGAGCATCGTCTCGCCGACGCGGTCGATCAGTTCTATACAGCCGACGTCTTCATGCACACCTGGGATCTCGCGGCGGCCGGGGGCAGGACCCCCGACCTCGACCCCGTCTTCGCGCAGCGCCTGCTCGACGGCATGACCGGTATCGAGGAGCTGCTGCGATCGTCGGGTCAGTACGGACCGGCGGTGCCTGTTGACGACGACGCCGATCCGGTCGCGAGGCTCGTCGGATTCATCGGGCGCGATCCCGCCTGGCGCCCTTGAGCCCTGGCGGCGAACGCAGTCGCGAACCCGGCGCCCGCACGCTCGACGGGAGTACCGTGGAGAAGGTGCCAGAGGAGAACTTCACCACATCCAACTCCCAAACCACCGAAAGTCGCCCACCCTCACCAAGAACCGTCGGCGAGTTGCGTGCCAGCGGCCATGTGCAGCGCAGTGTGCGTGACGAGATCCGCCACAACCTGCTCACCGCGCTTCGCGAGGGCGACGACCCGTGGCCGGGAATCGTCGGGTTCGAGGCGACGGTCATACCGCAACTCGAGCGTGCGCTGATCGCGGGCCACGACGTGGTCATGCTCGGCGAACGCGGCCAGGGCAAAACGCGCATTCTGCGCACACTGGTCGGCCTGCTCGACGAGTGGACGCCGGTCATCGAGGGTTCCGAACTCGGCGAGCATCCGTACGAGCCGATCACGCCGGCGTCGGTTCGACGCGCAGCCGCACTTCTCGACGAGCTCCCGATCGAATGGCGTCATCGCAGCCGGCGCTACAGCGAGAAGCTCGCGACACCCGACACGTCCGTGGCCGATCTCGTCGGCGACATCGACCCGATGAAGGTGGCCGAGGGCCGCAGCCTCGGCGATCCGGAGACCATTCACTTCGGACTCATTCCCCGTGCGCACCGCGGCATCGTCGCCATCAACGAGCTGCCCGACCTTGCCGAACGCATCCAGGTCTCCATGCTCAACGTGATGGAGGAGCGCGACATTCAGGTGCGCGGCTACACACTGCGACTCCCGCTCGACGTCCTGGTCATGGCGAGCGCGAACCCCGAGGACTACACCAACCGCGGCCGCATCATCACACCGCTCAAAGACCGCTTCGGCGCCGAGATCCGGACGCATTACCCACTAGAACTCGACGACGAGATCTCCGTCATCGAGCAGGAAGCCGACCTCACGGCGACGGTTCCGACTTTCATCACCGAGATCCTCGCCCGCTTCACCCGCTATGCGCGCGACCATCCGTCGATCGATCAGCGGTCGGGCGTCTCGGCGCGGTTCTCGATCGCGGCCGCAGAGACCGTGGCCGCCGCAGCGTTGCATCGCGCCACCGTGACCGGGGAGGACGTGCCCGTTGCGCGCGTCGTCGATCTCGAATCGGTGATCGAGGTGTTGCGCGGCAAGATCGAGTTCGAGTCGGGTGAAGAGGGGCGCGAGCTCGAGATCCTCGAGCACCTGCTCCGTAAGTCCGTCGCCGACACCGTTCGCGCACACCTCGGTGGCATCGACATGGCGCCGCTCGTCGACGCCCTGGAGAACGGAGAACCCGTTGTCACCGGCGACAGGGTCACGGCGTCGGACTTCTTGGCGTCGATCCCCTCACCCGAGACGACGGCCGGCGTCCTCGACGGCATCGCCGAGCGACTCGACGCCGAGGCGGACGGCGAGCGTGCGAGCGCACTCGAACTAGCGCTCGAGGGACTATTTCTGGCCCGTCGCATCGGCAAGGAAGCCGACGACGAGGGGCAGACCATCTACGGCTGATCTACGCCGTTCGACATCGGGCTGGACGTATACACATGGCTCAGAAGAACTTTCACCGTTCGCGCTACCAGCGGTACACCGGTGGCCCCGACCCGCTCGCGCCGCCGGTCGATCTACGCGAAGCGCTCGAGGAGATCGGCGACGACGTGATGGCGGGAGCGTCGCCGCAGCGCGCGCTCCGCGAATTCCTGCGCCGCGGAACGTCGGACATGCGCGGCCTGGACAAGCTGCGTGAGGAAGTCAACCGTCGGCGGCAGGAGCTGTTGAAGCAACGAAACCTCGACGGAACGTTCAATGAGATCCGCGAGCTCCTCGACCGTGCGGTACTCGAGGAGCGCAAACAACTCGCACGCGACCTCGACGACGACGCGCGTTTCGCCGAGATGCAGATCGGGAGTCTGCCGCCCTCGACTGCTCAGGCCGTCGAGGAACTGTCGGAGTACAACTGGCGGAGCCCGCAGGCGCGCGAGGACTTCGAGAAGATCAAGGATCTGCTGGGCCGGGAACTGCTCGACCAGCGTTTCGCGGGGATGAAGGAAGCGCTCGAGGGTGCCTCCGACCAGGACCGTGAGGCCATCTCCGAGATGCTCACAGACCTCAACAAGCTTCTCGACGCCCACAATCGTGGCGAGGACACCACTGAGCAATTCGACGACTTCATGCGTAAGCACGGTGAGTACTTCCCCGAAAACCCGCGCAACACAGAGGAACTCATCGATTCGCTCGCACAACGTGCCGCAGCGGCGCAGCAGTTTTATAACTCGTTGACGCCCGAACAACGAGCAGAACTCGATCAGCTCGCGCAGCAGGCGTTCGGCTCACCCGATCTGATGAATCAACTCGCGCAAATGGATTCGGCGTTGCGGGAGGCCAGACCGGGTCTCGATTGGGACGGCGGCGAGTCGTTCTCGGGCGATCAGCAGATGGGACTGGGGCAGGGTGCGGCGGCGCTGCACGACATCTCCGAACTCGACGCACTCTCCGAGCAACTCTCGCAGCAGTACGCCGGTGCGCGCATGGACGACATCGACCTCGACGCCCTCGCACGACAACTCGGCGACCAGGCGGCCGTCGACGCCAGAACACTCGCCGAGCTCGAGAAGGCGTTGACCGAGCAGGGATTCTTCGACCGTACGTCCGACGGCACTCTGCGCCTGAGCCCCAAGGCGATGAGGCAGTTGGGGCAGACCATCTTTCGTGACATCGCCGACCAGATGTCGGGGCGTCGGGGTGACCGACAGACCCGCAAATCGGGATTGCTCGGCGAGCCGACCGGGGCGACGCGCGAGTGGGAGTTCGGCGACACCGACCCGTGGGATGTTACGCGCACTGTCTCGAATGCGGTGCTGCGCACCATCACCGAGAGCTCCGACCCCGCGCACGCGCCGTCGGCGATGGCCCGCGACGGTGTGCACATCTCCGTGCGCGACGTCGAGGTCGCCGACACAGAGGCCCGGACACAGGCCGCCGTGGTGCTGCTCGTCGACACGTCGTTCTCGATGGAGATGGAGGGTCGCTGGACGCCGATGAAGCGGACCGCGATCGCGTTGAATCACCTGATCTCCACCAGGTTTCGCAGCGACGAGCTCGAAGTGATCGCCTTCGGACGGTATGCCCGGAGCATCGACATCGCCGAACTCACCGGGCTACAGCCGCGGATGGAGCAGGGGACCAACCTGCATCACGCACTACTGCTCGCACAGCGGCACCTGCGCAGATTTCCCAACGCGCAGCCGGTTGTCCTGGTTGTCACCGACGGCGAGCCCACCGCGCACCTCGACCCGAGCGGCGAGCCGTTCTTCTTCTATCCGCCGCACCCGCAGACCATCGCGCTCACCGTGCGCGAACTCGACCACGTCGCACGAATGGGAGCGCAGGTCACGTTCTTCCGACTGGGGGAGGACCCCGGCCTCGCGCACTTCATGGACCAGATCGCCCGCAGGATCGGTGGTCGGGTGGTTGCTCCCGACGTCGACGGACTCGGTGCCGCGGTGGTCGGAGACTACCTGCGGTCACGACGTCCGCGCCGCGGCTGATCGCGGCCCGGGGCTGATCCAGGAGAAATCAGGGGACTAGTCAGGGTGTTTCAGGGTGTTGGGCGCCGGACGCGATCACTAACGTCGACGGTATGAGCGTTCCCGCCGAACTGCCAGAGCCTGAACTGCCAGAACCCGATTCGACCGGGCATGACCCGGCAGCTCTTGAATCGACCGGGCCGGATCTGACAAAGCCTGAGCCGGCCAACGCTGAGCCCGCCAAACCTGATCTGACCAAGCCTGATCTGACCAAGCCCGGTCCCGCCCCGTACGAGACCGCCCGGTCCGAGATCGCGGCCACCGGCGACACACCCGCGCCGGATCACCGACTCAGAGCAGCCGACGCCGACCGCGAACTCGTCCACCAAATCCTCTCCGCGGCGATGACGAGTGGCGCACTGACGCCGAGTGAGTACGAGGAGCGGGCGCTGAAGGCTTCTACCGCAAAGACTTTCGGCGATCTCGATGCCTTGACCGACGATCTTCCCGTCGGGCAACTCGGCGTGCCCCTGCCGCGGCCAGGCGATCCGTACCCGACAGGTGTGACGCGTCCCGGCACGGGATCGGGACGTAAGCCGGTGCGGCATCGCCTCGCCATCATGTCCGGCTCAGAGCTGAAAGGCCATGCATCGGTTGCAGATCAGCTCGAGGCGACAGCGATCATGGGCGGTGTCGAGATCGACCTACGCGAAGTCGAGTTCACCGAACCGGTCTTGACTGTCCAGTGTGTGGCGATCATGGGTGGCGTCGACGTCATCGTGCCGCCGGATGTGACCCTCGAAGTCGGTGGTCTCGCCATCATGGGCGGATTCGAGAGCAAGGCCGATGGGCCCGGGCGTCCGGGGGCCCCGACGGTCCGTGTGACCGGATTCGCGTTGATGGGTGGCGTGGACGTGAAGCGCAAGGAGCGTCGTTGATCGCGCCCGCGCGGCGTCGCTGATCGCGCCCGCGCGGCGTCGTCAGTCGATGCGACCGTAGATCATCCGCAGGATCGCAATGGTGAGTGTGTCCAGCGCGGCGTCGTCGTCGGCAGTGGTGGCGGTTGAACTTTGTCCGTCGCCCGCCGGCGTAGTGGCCGTAGACGATGTCAGTTCACTCAGGCCCGCGTCGCGCATCACGGCCACGAGAAGTGCCAAGTCTGCTGCGGGCGGACCGTCGGGTGCCAGTCCTGCTGATCGATCGCGCTCGATCTTGGCCGCGAGTCGCTCGACGAATCGGGCGCGCGCTCTCGCGAGGAAGTCCTGGAGCGGCGCGTAACCGGAGGTGTATCCGGTCTGGGCTGCGCACGCCATGATCGATCCGTTCGTTTTCCAGATCGCGGCGACGGCGCCGAGTTGCTCGCGCAGGCCGTCGGCGTCGGGTCCGTCGGCGTCGAACCAGTCGTGAGTGCTGGCGAAGTCGTCCCAGATCCGTTCCATGAGCGTCGTGAGAACGGCCTGCTTCGACGGAAAGTAGAAGTAGAAGCTGGTTCGCGAAATGCCCGCCGCGGAAGAGATGTCGTCGATGGTGACGTCGTCGATCGGATGATCGGCGAGAAGCGAACGCATCGCGCTCAGTATCTGGTCTTCACGCTCGTCGCCTTTGGTGCGAGCACCTCTACGGCGGGCCGGGTGGGCCTGCGGTTCGTCGGGCGCCTTGGTCGTCATACATCCCATAGTAGGAAATCCGGACAATTTCGACTAGTCGTCGATAAAAATCGACGCAGCGTCGATTCTGTTCTAGATTGGCTCCTATGACACAAGCGGCAGCTCAGGAGCAGGCACCCTCGAAGGTGCGCTCGTCGACATCACTGATCGTCGTTGCCGCGGCGGCGTCCGTGCTGTTGCTCTCGATGATTCAGACCCTCGCGGTGCCCGCCCTGCCGCAGATCGGTCAGCAACTCGGCGTATCGCTGACGACGGTCGGGTGGGTGACGACGGCGACGATGCTTGCGGCGTCGGCATTCACTCCGCTGTTCGGTCGTCTCGGCGACGTCTACGGGCACAAGCGCGTGATCGTCGCGGTGCTGGTGATCACGCTGGTGGGCAGTCTCATTGCAGCACTGGCGGATTCGATCGAGTGGCTGATCGTCGGTCGAGTGTTGCAGGGTGCGAGCTTCGGGCTCTTCCCGCTCGCGATCAGCGTGTTGCGGCAAGAATTGCCCCGCGAACGTCTCACCGGCGCGATGGCGATCACCGCGTCGTCGTTGGGAGTGGGCAGCGGGCTGGCGCTTGTGGCAACAGGTCTGCTCACACAGGGAAATGCCGACTACCGTCGCATCTTCTGGCTGTGCGTCGCGATGGCGGTCGTCGTGCTGGCGCTGGTCATCTTCGCGATTCCGTCTCGACCGGGAGCGGGCGGACGCGTCGACTACTTCGGCGCGCTGGTGCTCGCGGTCGGCCTGGTGTGTCTGTTGCTGCCGACGTCGCAGGGTCATACCTGGGGCTGGGGGTCGGCGCGAGTGATCGGGTTCTATGTCGCCGCCGTCGTCGTGCTCATCGGTTTCTGGGCACTGCAGAGTCGACGCGGCGAGCCGCTGGTGTCCGTCGACTTGCTCAAGCAACGAGCGGTTCTCGCCACGAACGTTGCGTCGTTGTGTGTCGGGTTCGCGATGTTCAGCGTGTTCCTCGGCGCGACCTACTTTGTGCAGACGCCGGATGCGTTGGCGGGCTACGGGTTCGGTGCCTCGGTCCTACGGACGAGCGTCGCGTTCATGCTTCCCGGCGCGATCGTGTCGATCCTCGTCGGGCCGGTGGCGGGAGGGCTGGTCGGACGGGTGGGTCCTCGAGTCGTGCTGCTTGGCGCGACCGTGATCGGTGTCGTCGGGATGCTCATGCTGACCTTCTTGCACGAGAACACCGGTGAGATGATCGCGGGACTCATCGTTGCGAATGTGGCTGTGGCCGCGGCATATTCGGCCATGCCTGCGCTCTTGGTGGAGAACGTCGAACCGCACGAGACCGGCATCGCCAACTCGATCAACTCCATCATGCGCACCGTCGGTGGCGCGATCGGCAGTGCGGTCATCATCACTGTGCTCGCTGCCGAGGTCGCGATTCACTTCGTCGGAGGCACCGCGGTCTCGCTTCCGACGGAGAATGCCTACCGCGTGGCGTTCCTACTCGGCGCGGGTGCGTTCGCGCTCGCTGCCCTGCTTGCGCTCTTCGGGATTCCACGTCGAAGCCGGCACCACCTCACGGCACATCAGCGTGAGGAAGAGATCGCGCTCGGTGCTGCGGGCGAGTTCGCGACCGGGTCGGTCGACGTCGACTGAGCTGGTCGCGGCCCGGTTGCGCGGGACCGGCCTCAGTTGTGTGGGACGTAGAGGTACAAAAGTGCCCCCGAGGATCCCACGCAACCAGAATGGTCAGGCCAGCAACCAGGCGATTACCGCGATAACAGGGATCGACACCAGGGTGGTGAGTAGCGCGGTGTCGCGTGCGAGTACCTGCCCTCGCCGGTAGCGCGTCGCGTAGACCAGCACGTTCTGGGCGGTCGGCAATGCTGCGATCACGACCTGCGCGAACAATGTGTGTCCCGACTCGCCGAAGCCCCATCGCGCGACCACGTACACCAGCGCGGGCATGAACAGCATCTTGAGCACGGTCGCAAGCGCGACCTCGCGCCGTGGACTCTGCCCCTTCTTGAACAGAGGCACGCCAGTCAGCGACATTCCGAAGGCCAGGAGCGCTGCGGGCACCGACGCACTGCCGAGCATTTTCATCGGTTCGAGGATCGCGGTCGGCGGGTGCCACCCGATCAGCGAGACGACCACTCCGATCAGCCCTCCGATGACGATCGGGTTGGTCAGCGGGAGTCGCACGGTGTCGCGCAGCACCGACTTTCCCGCGGTGCGGTCGAGCGCCGTGACGTCGAGTACGCCCAACGCCAGCGGCGAATAGATCAGGATCTGAAACAGCAGCAGCGGTGCGATGAACGAGGCGTCGTCGAGAACGAAGATCGCTATCGGCAGACCGAGATTGACGCTGTTGACGTACGACGACGAGAGTGCGCCGATGGTCAGCTCGGGTATGTCGCGACGCCGCAGCAGCCCGCGCGCGAGCACAATATAGAGCGTTCCGGTGGCAAACGCCGAGACTCCCGCGATGACGAGCGTCGATGAGAAGATGACCGAGAGATCGGAAGTCGCCAACGACGTGAACAGCAGTGCTGGCGTGCAGACGAAGAACACCAGTCGTGACAGCACGTCATGTGCGTGTTCACCGAGGACCTGCGTGCGCCCAAGGGCGAATCCGATGGCCACCAGGATGAAGATGACGGTGAAACCGGAGACGACGCCTGACACTCGGATGAGTGTATGCAGCCGCACTTTGTGTGCTTTCACTAAGCTGGCGTCAGGTTTGGAGTGGCCTGGCCCTTTTGGGTGTGCACGGTCCCTCTAGCAGTACGGTCGGCGCGGCGATGACGCCGACGGCGAATCCCACAGAGACGAACCCAGAGAGGTGAACGCAGATGTCCACTCCGCACGGAGGTTCGAACGCATCGGATCCAGAGCGTCCCGACAAGACCCCGACCGGCTCCGACGGCACCGGTTCACCAAGTGCTGACGCACCACGGGCGACGCCGAGCGACGATGCCACCTCGCTGATCAAGCGGCCCAACCCCGCCGACTCTTCGGGATCAGGTTCGGCGGCATCGGGTTCAGCAGGATCGGGTTCGACGCCGAGCGCAGGTGCGCCTGAGTCTCCGACAACCAAGTTCGACCCGTCTGCTTACGGCCAGCCCTCACAGGGCGAGCCGACCTATCAGCCGCCCCAGTACGGTTCGACGCCGGACTATGGCTCGGGCTCGCAGGCTCCTCAGTACGGTCAGACACCCGACTACGGCCAGGCTCCCCAGTACGGTCAGACACCCGACTACGGCCAGGCTCCCCAGTACGGCCAGCCCTCGGCGCAGCCCGACTATGGCACCCCGCAGGGTTTTGGTCAGCCGTCCGCCGAGCAATCCCCGTACGGTCAGCCGGGCTACGGCCAGTCCCCGTACGGTCAGCCCGGCTACGGTCAGCAGGCGTATGGCCAGCCCGCCTATGGTCAGCCCGGCTACGGTCAGCAGGCGTACGGGCAACCCGCGTACGGTCAGCCGGGCTACCCGGCAGCGGGACAGACGACGAACGGCATGGCGATCGCGTCGCTGATCGTGTCGGTCGTCGGAACCCTTGCGTGTTGCTTCACCATCGTCGTTCCGGCAGTCGGCCTCGTGCTGGGCTTTGTCGCTCGTAAACAGATCAGTGACTCCAACGGAACCCAGACGGGTGACGGCATGGCGCTGGCGGGCATCATCGTCGGCGCGATCGGCGTGATCATCGGCGTGCTCTACTGGATTCTCGTCGGCGTGAACGCGATCAACCTGGATCTGAGCGACACCTCGACGTACTGACGGTGACAGTTCGCACCCGACGTCGGCGCCGGTCAGCTCGGTCGTTTTGGAGGTTGACCGCGCGACCGGTAGTCTAGAGAGGTTGCGTGCTGCGCCCGAGGGTTGCGTGGCACGTCCACCACGCCGGTCGACGCTCCACTCTGTGGAGAACGGACGACCTGAGGGCACGGTCCGCGAGGGCCACGGTTGCAGGTCTGCGAGGACCACAGTGACCTGTCCGCGAGGACCACAGTGACACACAGTCCGTAAGGACACAGTAGAGAAGGGCACAACCATGGCTGTACCGAAGCGCCGGATGTCGCGGGCCAACACCCGCAGCCGTCGTTCGCAGTGGAAAGCGGACAACCCCGCGCTGCAGGAGGTCAAGGTGAACGGTGTCGCTCAGCGCATCCCGCGTCGTCTGGTCAAGGCTGCGCGCGCTGGCATCATCGATCTCGACCGCCGCTGATCGCGACATAACCTCAGCGACTTAAATCCAGCACAACTGCCGCAACGTCCCAGACGTTGCGGCAGTTGTGCTGTTCTGTGAAGTACGCCGCTAGAGAAGTACGACGTGAAGGCGAGGTGCCGATGCTGC
>NZ_LZTC01000010.1:0-24227 GCF_001665905.1 Gordonia sp. 852002-50395_SCH5434458 | reverse complement strand
CCGGCGGGCTCCGCACCCTTCTTAATGCCCGACGCCGTGTCGATCAGCGCGAGCGCGATGCCCTGCTTGAGGGTCGGGCCTCGGTCGGGGTGATCTCGACAAGCTCGATCAGCGGGAGGGGCGTCTCGATGAGCGGGCGGGGCGTCTCGATCAGCGTGGGTGGTCGGTGAGGGTAGGTTTTCTTCGCGGCGTTACCATAGGCCAATGACCTTGCAGTTCACCCGTACCGAGCATCCCCATCCGGTGTCGGAATCCCGTCGGGCGGAGATCCTCTCCGCTCCAGGATTCGGCAAGTACTTCACCGACAACATGGTGCTGGTGGACTACGACATAGATCGCGGTTGGCACAGTGCGAAGGTCACGCCGTACGGACCGATCGCGCTCGATCCGTCGGCGATGGTTCTGCATTACGGACAGGAAGTCTTCGAAGGTCTGAAGGCGTACCGGCAGCCCGACGGCTCGATCGCCGCGTTCCGTCCGGAGGCCAACGCACTGCGGCTGCAGCGTTCCGCTGAACGCCTCGCGATGCCGCCTCTGCCCGTCGACGACTTCATCGAATCACTACGGGCACTGCTGGCTGCCGACAACGCGTGGGTTCCGCCCGCAGGCGGCGAGGAATCGCTGTACCTGCGCCCGTTCATGTTCGCCTCGCAGGCGGGCCTCGGAGTCAACGCGCCGTCGTCGCAGTACGTCTATTCGGTGATCGGCTCGCCCGCAGGCGCCTACTTCTCCGGCGGGATCAAGCCGGTCAGCGTGTGGCTGTCGACCGAATATGTGCGCGCGGCACCCGGTGGTACCGGCGCTGCGAAGTGCGGCGGCAACTACGCCGCGGCCTTCCTTGCGCAGGCGCAGGCCACCGCGCAGGGCTGCGACCAGGTGGTCTGGCTCGACGCGGTGGAGCGTCGCTTCATCGAGGAGATGGGCGGCATGAACCTGTTCTTCGTGTTCGGCTCGGGAGCCGACGCGCGGCTGGTGACTCCGGAACTGTCCGGCTCGCTGCTGCCGGGTATCACGCGTGAATCGCTGCTCACCCTCGCGATCGACGCCGGGTTCTCCGTCGAGGAACGACGCATCTCCACCGAGGAACTCCGCAAGGGTGTCACGTCGGGCGACATCACCGAGGTCTTCGCGTGCGGCACAGCCGCGGTCATCACACCGGTCGGCCACGTGAAGAGCGAGACCGACGACTACACGATCGGCAACGGCACCACGGGTGAGGTCACCCAGGCGCTTCGCGACACACTCACCGGCATTCAGCGCGGTACGTTCGCCGACACCCACGGGTGGATGACGACGCTGTATCCGGCCTGATCCGGATCCCCTGATCCAGACGTCCGACGGGTCCTCGACGCTCCGGCCTCGGGGGCCCGCGGCGTATCCGGGTCAGAACCGTCGGAGCCTGTGGTCAGCTAGCGGCACTCAGATCAGTAGTCCCACAAGGGCTATGGCCGTCGACAGCTCGATGACTGCGCCGAGCACGTCGCCGTTGATCCCACCCATCCGGCGCGCGCAGTGCCGGGTGAACAACCACGCGAAGCCGAGCACGATCACGGCTGTGACGGCCGCACCCAACGCCGATCCGACGTCGAACACGTTGGGCGACAACGACTGCCAACCGCCCGCGACCACCATCGCGACGATCGCCAACACCGACCACACGACGATTGATGCCCGTTGGGTACCCGCGACGAGTGCGCCGAATCCGGTGGAGCGTGCCGGCGGTAGCGACCGTCGACAGGCGATCACGGCGGCCACGCGCCCGACGAAAACCGCCGCGGCAATGGCCGGCCATCGCGAATCACCGGTCAGCGCAGCGAATCCCGCTGTGTCGACGATCATCACCGCCGCGATGGTCGCCACCCCGAACGGTCCCGCTGATCCGCTGCGCATGACCTCGGCGACCCGTTCGGGTGGGCCGTAGCATCCGAGGCCGTCCGCGGTGTCGGCCAAGCCGTCGAGATGCATGCCCCGTGTCCCCACACCGAGGACGACGACGAGCACAATGCCGATCAGGGTGGTGGGGAGGTCGGTCAGACTCAACGCCCACGCCACGACAGCGACAAGAGCGCCGAGGGCGAGGCCGACAACTGGAACCGCAGCGATCGCCGCGGCGCCGAATCGTCGATCAAAAGTGTTGTTGCGCACTGGGATAGGCACGACGGTCAGCCATGAGAACGCACCCGCGAGAGCGTCGACCGGCGACATCCTGCCGCCCACGCCCGGGTCAGACCCCCGCGTCGCTGGTGGTCAGGGCCGCCGACGAGTCGGAATCGCTGATTCCCGCCTCGTCGAACGTCGACATGCCACGCAGGATCTCCACGGACGAGGAGACGACGGGCAGCGCCATCAGCGCGCCGCTGCCTTCGCCGAGGCGCATCCGCAGGTCGAGGATGGGCTCGAGGTCGAGGTGTTCGAGCGCGAAGGTGTGCGCGGGTTCGACCGACCGGTGACCGGCGACCCACCAGCTCACGGCGCCCGGAGCCAGTTCGGCCGCCACGAGTGCGGCAGCCGTGACCACCACACCGTCGAGGATCACCGGTGTGCGACGCACGGCGGCCTGTGCCAGGAACCCGGCCATTGCGGCGATATCGGCGCCGCCGACGGCCGCGACGAGTGCGAGGGGATCATGGATGTAGCGTCGGCCGCGCCGCATACCGTCGCGGATGGCTGCGGTCTTCCGCATCCAGCCGAGGTCGTCGATGCCGGTGCCGCGGCCGACTACTTCGACCGGCTCGTGGCGGGTCAGGGTACCGACGAGAATCGCTGCGGGAGTGGTGTTTCCGATGCCCATCTCACCCGCGATGAGAAGGTCGGCACCAGAGTCGACCAAGTCGTCGACGATGGCACGTCCTGCCGCGATGGACGCGCGAGCCTCGGCGATGGTCAACGCATCGGTGACGCGGAGGTCGCCGCTGCCGCGTCGAACCTTGTAGCGCGAGACCTCGGGTGGGGTGTCGGCGTCGACCGACATGTCGACGACATGCACCGTCGCGCCGCTCTGGCGGGCGAGGACGTTGACCGCTGCGCCTCCCGAGGCGATGTTCGCGACCATCTGCGCGGTCACCTCGGGCGGGTACGCGGAGACGCCGGCCTGCGCGACGCCGTGATCACCCGCGAACACCACCACGTTCGCCTGCTCGATCGAGCGGGGTGGACACTCGCCCTGACATGCGGCGATCCACACGCTGAGGTCTTCGAGCCTGCCGAGCGAACCAGCGGGCTTGGTCAAGGTGAGCTGACGGTCGCGCGCCGCCTGCGCGACGGACTCGTCCGGACGGTCGATGTGGTCGAAAACCTCGGCATCGGTCGCGTCGACTTTGGGAGATTCCGACATGCTGCCGGACGCTGCCGTTGCGGTGTCCGGGGCTTTCGGTGCAGTAGCGGCTGCAGTAATGGCTACCGCGGATGCGGTTGCGGCTGCCGTCGGTGCGACGTCGGGTGCCGCCGGTTTCTGTGGTGACCTTTGCTGCTGTGCCGTCTGCGCCGCCGGGGTGGGGAAGTCGGCGGGGAGTTCGACGACGCGGCCGGCGACGACGAGCAGGACGCGGTCGCAGACGGCTGCGACGGCCGAATTCAGGGCACCG
The DNA here is from genome assembly GCF_001665905.1 of Gordonia sp. 852002-50395_SCH5434458. Taxonomy (NCBI): domain Bacteria; kingdom Bacillati; phylum Actinomycetota; class Actinomycetes; order Mycobacteriales; family Gordoniaceae; genus Gordonia; species Gordonia sp. 852002-50395_SCH5434458. The sequence continues at coordinate 20,643 of NZ_LZTC01000010.1, read as the reverse complement.
AGTTCGTCCTGGAACGCGCGGCCGACGGCGGTCGAGGGGACCGGTGCCAGCCCGACCTCGGGGCTGATGATGACGAGGTCCGCGGTGACGGCACTGATCGCCGCGCACAATTGCTCCGTGCGATCGGAGCGGTCGATCGGCGATTCCCAGCCGTTGGTGGCGTCGATGTCGGCGGCCAGCCAGTTGCCGAGGTCGTCGACCAGTGTGGCGACGTCTGGCGTCGTCGACAGCTCGGCGGTGAGATCGGTGGTCTCGACGGTCGTGTACCGCTCGTCGCGGCGTCGTCGATGTTCCTCGACTCGCGCGACCCACTCCGCATCGGAGGTCAGTGTCGGCCCGGTCGCGATGTAGCGGACCTCGGCGTGTTCGGCGAGCAGTGCCTCGCCAACCCCCGATTTGCCCGACCGCACGCCCCCGAGCACCAGTGTGCGGGTGCCCCTCGTGGTCATTGTCGGTTCAGACCTCGTCGCCCGCAGACACCTGCGGCTTGGGTGCGCGCATCCGGCGGAGCTGCATGGCGCGGGTGAAGGCGTACCAGCCGAGGCGGAAGCCGGTGTCGTCGGTGTCGGGGAAGCGCTCGCGGACGCGCTTGTTGACCAGCCTGCCCAGGATGACGGCGTCGACGGCCATCAGCACGACGAATGCCAGCAGGACGAAGTTCGCGTACGCGGCGATCGACGGCAGGAACATCACCACGATCAGCACCACCGCGAACGGCATGAACAGTCCGGCGAAGTTGCGTCGCGAGTCGACGAGGTCGCGGGTGTAGCGCCGCACCGGACCCTTGTCGCGGGGCATCAGGTAGCGCTCGTCGCCTGCCATCATCTTTTCGCGCTGCTCCGCGCGTTGGTTGCGGCGATCGTCGTTGAGTTTGCGACGGTCCTCGCGCGACATCGAGCTCTTGAGCTGCTTCTTGCGGGCACGTGCCTCGGCGCGGGTCGTCGGCGGAGGCGCGACCGGGCCTCGACGTCGGCCTTCTGCCTCGCGACGCGACGGTGTCGGGCGCCCCTTACCCGCTGTGTATGCGCTGCCCTTGGTCTCGGACTCGGACTCGGTCTCCGTGTCGTCGACGGCCGTCGTCGGCGCTTTTTTGAGCGACAGGGTGCCCTCGTCGGCGGTGTCGTCGTCCTTGTTCCATGGCAGTCTCACGTCTTCGAGGGTAGGCGATCTAGCGCTGCCGCGGTTCGTCGACCTCCCTATACTTTCCGGGCATGGGCCCGAGGATACGAGCGTGTGAGACGACCGCGAGCACCTGCGTCGACGCCCGGGTGTCGAGCGAGCAGAGGTGGGGCGAATGCGAGTCCTGATAGCGCCGGATTCGTTCGGCGACACGCTCACGGCGGTCGAGGCCGCCAACGCCATCGGCGAAGGGTGGTCGGCGGGCAGGCCGGACGACGAGATCACGCTCGCGCCGCAGTCCGACGGCGGACCGGGATTCGTCGACGTCCTCGCAGCACGCTTCGGACGCACGGTGACCGAGCGGGTCGTCGGTCCACTCGGTGCCGCGATCACCGCACAGTGGTTGCTCGACGACAGGGAGCCCGAGCGGCTCGTCGCCTACATCGAGTGCGCGCAGGCGTGCGGCCTGCATCAACTCGGTGGTGGGCCGACGCCGCGCACCGCGCAGTCGGCAGACACCTACGGTGTGGGGCTGCTCGTCGACGCTGCATTGCGGGCCGGGGTCCGCGAAGTGGTCGTTGGTCTAGGTGGGAGTGCCACGACCGACGGCGGCCATGGGTTCATCGACGCCCTGGGTGGGTCGGCGCGGGCAGCGGAGCGTTTCGCCGACGTCGCGCTGATCGCTGCGTCCGACGTCGAGAATCCACTGCTGGGACCGCTGGGGGCCGCCTCTGTGTTCGGCCCTCAGAAGGGTGCGGACGCCGAGACCGTCGGGCGTCTAGAAGAGCGACTGACCCAATGGTCGCGGGTGCTGGCATCGATCGCTGGTCGTGACGTCAGTGGTGAGCCGGGAGCCGGAGCCGCCGGTGGGCTCGGCGCAGCATTGCTCGCATTGGGTGCGCGTCGCGTGTCCGGTGCGACGGTCGTGGGAGAGGCAACCGATCAGGCCACTGAGATCGCTCGCACGGACCTGGTGCTGACCGGTGAGGGAAAGTTCGATTCCCAGACGCTGCGCGGGAAGGTCGTGTCGGCACTGAATGCTGCGGCAACCGAGGTGGGTGCGCCGACGGTCGTGTTCGCAGGTCAGGTGGCTTTGACTCCGGAAGAGATCGCCGGGGCCGGGATAGCGGGTGCCCACTCGATCGTCGACCAGGCGGGATCGGTCGAACTCGCCATGAGCGACGCGCGCAATCAACTCACCGCTCTCGCGGCGCGCGCCGCGGCGTCGTGGCTCCCGAGTGGGTGAGAAAGCCTGCGTTCGACGACCCACAGGCATGTGCACACTCCGGGAATATGCACATAGGGGGTACCGTTGACAACAGACGAACAAAAGGCCTGCATCGTCAGCCGACGCGTTCGAGTCGCTGCCACAGCGCGGCGTACATCAGAGCTGTGTGATACATGGCAGCACGACCGGGGCCGAGCACCAACGGCGCCATCACAGTACGAGGAGCATCGATGACCGTTCAGAACGAATCCGGAACCGCGACCACCACCGGCGTCATCCTGACCGACGCTGCAGCCGCCAAGGCCAAGGCGCTGCTCGACCAAGAGGGTCGTGACGACCTGGCGCTGCGTATCGCAGTGCAGCCCGGAGGCTGCGCAGGCCTGCGCTACCAGCTCTTCTTCGACGACCGCTCGCTCGATGGCGACCTCACCGCAGACTTCGGTGGCGTCAAGCTGGCTGTCGACCGAATGAGCTCGCCGTACGTGCAGGGCGCCACGATCGACTTCGTCGACACCATCGAGAAGCAGGGTTTCACCATCGACAACCCCAACGCGACGGGTAGCTGCGCCTGCGGCGACTCGTTCAACTGAGGGCTGTAGTACGCCTGTAATTTCTGACCGCACCTCGGCGACGCCGGGGTGCGGTCAGTCATTTCCGAGGCTTTCGGTAGCGTGTGATGCGGTTCATGGTTGGCTCGCGCGGCGGGCCATCTCGAACGCCGGCTCGCGCGGCGTGCCATCACAAACGCTGAGAGGCTTGGGGAGTACGTGGCAATCGTTGTATGTGGTTCCATCGCGACAGATCATCTGATGAAGTTCCCGGGGAAGTTCTCGGAGCAGATTCTCGCCGATCATCTCGAGCACATTTCGCTCAGCTTCCTCGTCGAGGATCTCGTGGTCCGACGCGGCGGTGTCGCAGGCAACATCACGTATGCGATGGGTGAGCTGGGGCAGTCGCCGGTGCTCGTCGGTTCGGTGGGATCGGACTTTCACGACTATCGCCAGTGGCTCGAGGCGCACGGCGTCGACTGCCGCGGCGTACGCATCTCCGAGACGCACCACACGGCTCGCTTCATGTGCACCACCGACGAGACGATGGCGCAGCTCGCGACGTTCTACGCGGGTGCGATGAGTGAGGCGCGCGAGATCGATCTCGGCGAGGTCGTCGAACGCGTCGGTGCACCGGAGATCGTGTTGATCGGTGCCGACGATCCGGCAGCAATGCTTCGGCACACCAAGGAATGTCGACGCCTCGGCATCCCGTTCGCCGCCGACCCGTCGCAGCAGCTCGCGCGACTCGACGGCGAGCAGGCACGGGAGCTCATCGACGGCGCCGCCTACCTGTTCACCAACGAGTACGAGTGGGGTCTGCTGCGTCAGAAGACCGGGCTGTCGGAGGCGCAGGTCGCCGAGTTGATCGGCGTGCGCGTCACGACCCTCGGTTCAGGCGGTGTCGAGATTGTCGACCGCGACGGCACGCGCACGCACGTGGCCGTTGTCCCGGAGACGGAGAAGGTCGACCCGACCGGCGTCGGCGACGGCTTCCGCGCGGGATTCCTCTCGTCGCTGTCCGCAGGCCTCGGATTCGAGCGCGCCGCACAGGTCGGCTCGATGGTCGCCGTGCTGGTCCTCGAAACCGTGTCGACGCAGGATTGGTCGTGGGACCGCGACTCCGCGCTCAGTCGCATCGAGGGCGCGTACGGCCCCGACGCCGCGAAGGAGATCGCCGCAGCGATCTGAGCGCGGCCGCGCGGCGGGTGGTTTCGACGGACGGCTGCTCGCTGCGCTCGCGGCCTGCTCAACCAGTGGGGGTGGGGGTGGTTTCGACGGACGGCTGCTCGCTGCGCTCGCGGCCTGCTCAACCAGCGGTGGGGCCGCCTGGTCGATCGGGGGGCGAGCCCTTTCCGCTGATCGAGCCGTCCTCCGCTGATCGAGCCACCTCCGCTGATCGAGCTTGTCGAGATCACTTCAGCCAACGCCGGCTCAACCAGTGGGGGTGGGGTGGTTTCGACGGACGGCTGCTCGCTGCGCTCGCGGCCTGCTCAACCAGCGGTGGCGAGCCCTTTTCGCTGATCGAGCCGTCCTCCGCTGATCGAGCTTGTCGAGATCACTACAGCCGCACGGGGTAGCTGTGGTCGGTGATATCGGGTACGAGGGTCTTCTCGACGAAGATCGCGTGCCAGATCATGAACATCAGGAGCGTCCAGAGGCGTCGGCTGTTGTCGACGGTGCCCGCGCGGTGCTCGTCGAGCATGTCGAGGATCGGCTGCTTGTTCAGCAGGTACTCGGTCTGCGACTTCTCGATCGTCTCGCGTGCCCAGTCGTACATCTCCGGCCCGGCGAGCCAGTGGCGGATGGGGACGGGGAAACCGAGCTTCTTGCGATGCAAAACGTGCGGCGGAACGATCTGCTCGAGTGCCTTGCGCAGTGCGTATTTGGTGGTGCCGTGGCTGATCTTCTCGTCGAACGGCAGCGCCTCGGCGACCTTGAACACCTCGTTGTCCAAGAACGGCACTCGCAGTTCCAGTGAATTGGCCATCGTCATCTTGTCGGCCTTGACCAGGATGTCGCCGCGCAGCCACGTGTAGAGATCGATGTGCTGCATCCGTGCCACAGGGTCCCAGCCATCGCTGCGCGCGTAGATCGGTTCGGTGACGTCGGTGTGAGTCCACTCGGGACGGTAGTCGCGCAGCACGGCGCGCAGCCGGGCGTCGTCGAAGCTTCGCGCGTTCCCGTAGTAGCGCTCCTCGAGTGTCAGCGATCCGCGATGCAACAGACTCTTGCCGCGGGTGCCCTCGGGGATGCGGTCGGAGACCTTGCCTGCGAGGCGTCGAAGTGTGGAGGGCAAGCGGTCGAAGCCCTTCAGGGAGAGGGGCTCCTTGTAGATCGTGTACCCGCCGAAGAGTTCGTCGGCGCCCTCGCCCGAGAGCACCACCTTGACGTGTTCGCGAGCGGTCTGGGCCACGAAGTACAGCGGGACGAGTGCGGGGTCGGCGACCGGATCGTCGAGGTACCAGATGATCTCCGGGATCGCGGCGATGTACTCCTCGGGGGTGACGGTCCGCACGATGTGCCGGGCCCCGATGGCTGCCGCGGACTCCGCTGCGACGTCGGCCTCCGAATAGCCTTCACGCTCGAATGCCGCGGTGAAGGTGATCAGGTCGGGGTTGTGCTGGATCGCGAGCGCCGCGATGGCCGTCGAATCGATACCGCCGGACAGGAACGACCCGACGGTGACGTCGGCGCGCATGTGTTTGGCGACGGAGTCGGAGAGGACGTCGGCGATCTCGTCGTAGCGCTTCTGACGTGTGGCGTCGGTGAAGGGACGGACCGAGAACTGCGGGCTGAAGTAGCGGGTGACCGACGGCGCGCTGCCGGGACGGACCGTCGCGTACGAACCCGATTCGAGACGACGGATCGACGAGTGCAGCGACTCGGGCTCTGGAACGTACTGCAGCACGACGTAATGCTCGAGAGCGCGCTCGTCGAGAGTGTCGGGCAGGCCGAGGCGTCCGATCAGCTCCAGGAGGCTCTTCTTCTCGCTGCCGAACGCGGTCCCACCGGGTCCGGTTGCGATGAACATGGGCTTGATGCCGAACGGATCGCGGGCCAGGAACAGTGAGCGCGTCTCGGTGTCCCAGATGGCGAACGCGAACATGCCGCGAAGTCGTCGGACCGCGTCGGGTCCCCAGTGATGGAAGGCCGCGACGATCGCCTCGCCGTCGCCCTCGGTGCGGAACGTCGCGCCCTCGTCAGCGGCGAGTTGCGCGCGGATCTCCAGGTAGTTGTAGATCTCGCCGTTGAAGACGAGGGCGTACCTGTCGGGGTTCTCCGGCGGTCCCCACCGAAGTGGCTGATGCGAATGATCGATGTCGATGATCGACAGTCGATTGAAGCCGAGCACGATGTCGGCGTCATTCCACGTGCCGGGCTCGTCCGGGCCGCGGTGGCGCATGCAGTGCGAGGCGTTGGCGACGAGATCGACGGCATCAGTCGCCGTCTCATCGGAGGTCAGCAGACCGAGCAAGCCACACACCAGTAAAGCCTCTTTCGACGCGGGGACGATGGTCGGCGATGACGTCACCGCCGCGGTGACGAGTATGCCGTATGCGGGGTCGGCGCGACCTTCCGGATAGGGCTCGCGGGTCGTCGAAACACGCGGTCGGGAGGGTCTTACCTGGGCCGGAAAACGATTTCGACGCGCGAAGTCACCCCAACCGAAAAAGTTCCCGCGAGTTGGTCTACGCTGCGTAGTACATGGCGCGAAGGCTGCGCTTCGGTGCCCGCTGCACGGTGACAGTTGCCTGCGGGTTCGATGTCGCCAAGCGTGTCATTGCAGGTCAGGTGGGATGCGACTCGGACGTCTGATCGACGGTTCCGAGCTGGCAGGAAGGCGTGAAATTGGCACACGGTGAACGGCCCCGCGTACGGCGTGCCACGTCGGCGTCGCGGATGGCCAACCGGGTCGGCCTCAAGCGGGTCGGAGCTGTCGCGGCGCTTGGCGTCGGCGCACTGTTGATGTCGGGTTGCGACGGACGAACGGCGATGCGGTTCGGCTGGCCGCACGGTGTGACCCCCGAGGCCACCGACATGGGCAACCTGTGGAGCTGGTCGGTCATCGCGGCACTTGTGATGGGCATCATCGTCTGGGCTCTGATCTTCTGGACGATCACTTTCCACCGCTACAAGCCGGGTGAGGGCAAGGACGAGTTCCCTCGCCAGACCGCCTACAACGTCCCGCTCGAGCTGGCATATACGGCCATCCCGTTCGTGATCATCGCGGTGCTCTTCTACTTCACCGTCATCGTGCAGACCAACGTCGAGAAGAAGACCGACGATTCGAAGGTCGTCGTCGACGTCACCGCATTCCAGTGGAACTGGAAGTTCGGCTACCGCGACGTCACGTTCGACGACGGTAGTAAGTACAACGGCTTCGTCCGCGACGGTAACCCGTTCGATCTCGAGACCGCGAACACCCGTCAGATCCACGACGGCGAGACCATCGAGCTCCCCGGCCCCGACGGTGGCCGTAGCAACGACGTGCGGGACTACCTGAAGTTCAACCAGATCGAGACTGTCGGATCGTCGGCGACGATCCCCGTTCTCGTGCTGCCGACGAGCAAGCGGATCGAGTTCGATCTGGCGTCTGCTGACGTCATCCACTCGTTCTGGGTTCCGGAGTTCCTGTTCAAGCGCGACGTCATGCCGTTCCCGAAGCAGAACCACACCGACAACCGCTTCCAGATCTCGTCGATCGACCGTGAAGGTGCATTTGTCGGTCGCTGCGCGGAAATGTGCGGCACGTACCACTCGATGATGAACTTCGAGGTTCGTGCAGTGTCGCCACAGGACTTCGACGCGTACATCAAGTACCGGCAGGAGAATCCCGGCAAGACGAACGCGCAAGCGCTCGAACACATCTGCCAGCAGCCCGAGTCAGTCGTCACGGTTCCGTTCGACACGCGTCGTGCCAGCGACGGAACCGCGAGTGCCAGGGGTGACGGCGGCAACACGAAGCTTGCGAACTGCACGATCGGAGCACTCCAGTGAAAATCGAAGCGAGACTCTTCGAGCTGCTCACGCTCTTCTTCGCAGGTTGCGGTGTCATCTACACGGTGTTGACTGCACTGACTGAGAACGGCGTCGAATGGGTCGGTGTCACCGCCATGTTCTTCAGCGCCGGGCTGACGCTGATCGCCGGTACCTACTTCCGGTTCGTCTCACGACGCGTCGAGATCCGTCCCGAGGATTACGAGGACGCCGAGATCGAGGACGGCGCCGGCGAACTCGGCTTCTTCAGCCCGGGCTCGTGGTGGCCGATCGTGATCGCCGCGTGCGCAGCGCTGTTTGCCGTCGCATTCGCCACCGGCAACCTCTGGCTCGCGATCTTCGCGGCAGCGTGCATCATCGGTGGTGCTGCCGGAATGGTCTTCGAGTACATCGTCGGACCCGAGAAGCACTGACAGAGCAGCCCTTTCACGCTGGACAACCCTTCGCATCCCATGACAGCCGCATCCGAACGCCGGGTGCGGCTTTGTCATACCGCGCACCTCGAGCCGGGACGAATGCCCCAGTTGATGCGCCTGCTCGACGCCGCGTTCGACGGTGACTTCGACGACACCGACCTCGACCACGCGCTCGGCGGAATGCACGCACTGATCGTCGACGAATCCGACGAACTCATCGGTCACGCGGCCGTGGTCGCCCGGTCGGTCCTCGTCGACGACCAACCACGACGATGCGGCTACGTCGAGGCCGTCGCCGTCTCGCCAACACATCAACGTGAGGGGCTGGGAGGTGCGCTGATGGCTGCCATCGAGGAGGTCATCGACAACGCCTACGATCTGGGCGCACTCGGCGCGTCGGACGCGGGCATGCGCTTGTACGAGTCGCGGGGCTGGATTCCGTGGGTCGGCACGCTCGGTGTGCTCAGCCCGGACGGATGGGCGCCGACCCCCGACGACGAAGGCGCTGTCCTGGTTCGCAACATAGGAGGACTCGATTCAGCCGTCGCCCGGCTCTCCTGCGATTGGAGAGCCGGCGACGTCTGGTGATCCTGCGGTTGAGCGCTTGGTCCGGTGCTGCGGCCAGAGCTCAGTCGTCGCCGACGATGCTGTGGCCGTAGACCTTCAGCGTCCGGTATTCAGCGCGAAAACGAGCGGATGTATACGACTCGCCGACCTCGCCGTCGTGGGGGATGGTGGTGGGTTCGGCTGTGGTGAAGGTGAACTCGGGTACCTGCATCTCGTGGTACAGCTTCGATCGCTGCAGGAGCCCTGTCACGAGGCTCCCCAGTACTCGCAGCGTCGCCAACCGCTTGCCGGCCTCGAGGAAGCGGACGTCGAGCAGCCCGTCGTCGAGTCGCTCGCGTCGTGCCGGTGCAAACCCTGCCGAGCCGTACATCGACGTCCCCACCAGGAACAGCGACGTCTTGACGGTCTTACCGTCGATGGTGATCTCGACCGGTGTGGAGTGTCGTGCGACCTGGAGCATCGCCAGTGCACTCGCAGCACCCTTGCCCACGCGGTGCTCCCATTTGGTCCTGGCGCGTACGTAGTGGGGGTATGCGCCGATGCTCGCCGTGTTGAGGATGAGCCGTTGCTCGTTGAGGGTCGCCGCGTCGACCGAGGTGGTGACGCCTGCCCGGATCTTGGCGAGCGCGGCGTCGACGGTGTCGCACCCGATGTCGCGTGCGAAGTGGTTGAACGTGCCACCGGGGAAGACGGCGAGCGGGAGGTCGGCGGCGTGCGCTGCCGCTGCGATGGTGGCCACCGTGCCGTCTCCGCCACAGACCCCGAGCGCGGTGGCCCGTCGGGCCGCGTCATTGGCGACCGACGCGTAGTCGTCGTCCGGCCCGAGTTCGATGATCTCGGCGCCCGGAAGCTCTGTCCGGACGGCCTCGAGGACCTTCTCGCTGTTGCCGTCTCCCGACGCCGGGTTTCCGAGGACCACGAGACCCGAACCGTCGACGGGTAGCGGTGCGGCCTCGGTGGTGGGTGCGGGAACCGCGATGTTGTGCGGGATGATCGGCGGAGCGATCTTGCCGCCCAGCGTGGCGACGGCGGCGCCGATCCCGAACCCGATGAACACGTCGCCCGGATAGTGCGCTCCGGTCGCGACGCGGGACAATCCGACAAGGCCTGCGAGCGCAGACATCACCAGGCCCAGTGGCGGCGACTCGAGCGCCACACCGACGGAAAAGGCTGCGGCGCTTGCTGAATGGCCCGACGGCAGCGAATTCGACGTCGGCTGGTGCGCCGCCCGCCGCACCAATGGCACGACCGACGGTGAGGGTCGCTTGCGTTGCCGGATTCGTTTTGCGCCCTGGTTGGTGACGAGACTGGACACTGCGAGCGATGCCAGGCCACGGACCGCGGCCCGCTGCCAGCGAGGGCGCCCACTGAGTATGAGTCCGGCTCCGATGCCCATCCACAGCTTCGAATAGTCGGCTGCCGCGGTGAGTTTGGGCATCGTCTCATCGAGCAGTGGGCTCGGTGAACGAGCGATCGCATGGAAGAGGTTGGCGTCGAGTGTGCCGAGCTCCTTCGTCAGCTGATGTAGTGGGTCTTTGTCGCGATGTCCGATGTGTCGCACTCGTGTCATCGTTCAACCGTAGCGGTCGGTGGGGGAGGGGAGTGCTTGTCCCACAACAACACACGGCCCACATCACACACGGCCCACAACAACACACGGCTGCCGTCGCGGAGTGCGACGGCAGCCGTGTGTGACTGCTGATTCGAGAGCCGGTCAGTCGAGCGGGTTGCCGCCCTTGGCCTGCAGCTCGCGCAGGGCGTCGATTTCTTCGCGTTCCTGCTCGTGCTCGAACTCGACGTTGCGCTTCTGCTGCTCGGGCGGGTCGGCCACCATGATCGAACCCGTTCCGGGTGCGCCCGACGACCCGAGTTTGTTCATCCGTTTCGGGACCGCGGCACCCTCGTACGGCAGCGGGATCGCGTGACCGTGATCGTCGACCGGGCCGAGCGGCTGGTGGATCTCGATGTACTCGCCCTGAGGCAGACGCTTGATGATGCCTGTCTCGATGCCGTGCTCGAGGACTGCGCGGTCGCTGCGCTGGAGGCCGATGGCCCAGCGGTAGGCGATGAAGTAGGCGATCGGCGGCACGATGATCAGACCGATGCGACCCATCCACGTCGTCGCGTTGAGCGAGATGTGGAACTTCAAAGCGATGATGTCGTTCATACAGCTCAACGTCAGGATGATGTAGAACGAGAACGCCATCGCGCCGATGCCCGTGCGCACGGGAGTGTCACGCGGACGTTGCAGCAGGTTGTGATGGGCGTCGTCGCCGGTGAATTTCTTTTCGATCCACGGGTAGGCGAACATCACAACGAACATGATCGTGATGATCACGACGACCCAGAAGATCGCGGGAATCGTGTAATTACCGAGGTACAGCTCCCACGCAGGCATCAGACGGGCCAAGCCGTCGGTCCACATCATGTAGATGTCGGGCTGAGAACCGGCCGACACGTGTGCGGGGTTGTACGGACCGATCACCCACACCGGGTTGATCTGGAAGATGCCGGCCATGATCGCGAGGATGCCCGCGGTGAAAGCGAACATCGCTCCACCCTTGGCGGCGAACACCGGCAGGATACGGACACCGACGACGTTCTTCTCGGTGCGACCCGGGCCGGGAAACTGGGTGTGCTTCTGGTACCACACCAGCGCCAGGTGGGCACCGATCAGCGCGAGGATGATGCCCGGGAACAGCAGGATGTGCAGCACGTAGAGGCGCGGGATGATGATGTCGCCGGGGAACTGCCCACCGAAGAGCGCCCAGTGGATCCAGGTACCGACCAGCGGGATTCCCAGCACGATGCCGCTCATCGCGGCGCGAACGCCCGTGCCCGAGAGCAGGTCGTCGGGCAGTGAGTAGCCGAAGAAGCCCTCGAACATGGCCAGGACCAGCAGCAGGCAGCCGATGATCCAGTTGGCCTCACGCGGGCGACGGAACGCGCCGGTGAAGAAGATGCGGGCCATGTGGATGATGATCGACGCCGCGAACAGCAGTGCTGCCCAGTGGTGGATCTGACGGACGAACAGACCGCCGCGCACCTCGAAGGAGATGTTCAGCGTGGTCTCGTATGCGCGGGTCATCATCACGCCGTTGAGCGGCTGATATGCGCCGTGGTAGGTGACCTCTGCCATCGACGGGTCGAAGAAGAAGGTCAGGTACACACCGGAGATCAGCAGGATGACGAAGCTGTAGAGCGCGACCTCACCGAGCATGAACGACCAGTGTGTCGGGAACACCTTGTTGATCTGGCGCCGCATTCCTGCGGCGAGGTGGTACCGGGAATCGACCTCTTCGGCCTGCTTCGCGAGACGATTGCTCATGACTTGCGCTCCCAGAATGCGGGTCCGACGGGTTCGATGAAGTCGCCTGCGGCAACCATGTACCCCTGATCATTGACCGTCAGCGGCAGCTGCGCCAGTGCACGCGCGGCCGGACCGAACACCGGCTTGGCGTATTCGAGCGCGTTGAACTGCGACTGATGGCACGGGCAGAGGATGCGGTTGGTCCGCTGCTCGTACAGCGAGGTCGGGCAACCGAGGTGGCTGCAGACCTTGGTGTAGGCGAAGTAGTCGCCGTAGTTGAAGCTCTCCTGGCCCTTGCGCTTGATCGACCGGGCTGCGTCCTCGGGCCGCAGGCGTATCAGCATGACGGGGTTGGAGACGTAGCGCAGACCCCAGATCAGCTTCTCGCGCGACTCTTCGGTCTCGCCGTAGCCGTCGGAGACGCGCCACGGGAACACGGTCTCCATGCCGCCGGCGTCGAGGTCCTCGGGCCGGACCAGGGCGACCTGGTGCGGGTTACCGGTGTCGCGACGAAGGAAGACGGTCTCGTTGGGCTGCGATTTGGGGTTGTAGATCGGTGACCAACCGGTGTGCCACAGCGGTGCGTCCTCGCGCTTGGCCCACGGATTCTTGATGAATCCACCCAGGCCTGCGACGACGCCGGTGAGTGCGAGCGCACCGAAAGCGAACAGCCCGGAGCCGATCAGCATCTTGCGACGGCCGAGCGTCGACTTCGTTCCCGAGTCGACGAGTTCGGCGACGATGGTCTTCTTGTCGACCTCGGTCGATCCCGGACCGTCGTGACGGTCCTGAACCGCGATCTCGGACGGGATGAACTTCTTCGTGATCAGGACGAGGGCAACGCCGATCGACAGGATCGACAGACCGAACGTGACACCCAGCAACGGTGTGTTGAGGGTGTAGCGCCAGTAGTCGGAGGTCCCCGGCAGCGCGAACTCCCAGTGGTTCCACAGGAAGATCACGAAGCAGGCCAGCGCGGAGATGCCCGCGATGACCAGCCAGATGGCGATCTGTCGTTCTGCGCGCTTCTCGGCCTTCGTGCCGGGCTCGGGAAATCGCTCACCCCGATGGATGATCTCGACGCCGTCGAGGTTGGTACCGAGCTTGACCAGGTCATCGTTGGTCATCTGGTCAAGCTCATCGGCGGACGGCGTGTCCTTGTCCGTGGTGCTCATGTTCGTGATCCCATCCACATCGCGGCGGCGACGACCGCCACAACTCCGACAAACCACATCACCATGCCCTCACTGACCGGGCCGAAGCCGCCGAGGCTCAGACCGCCCTGGGGCTTGGATTCGGTGACGTACTTGATGAAGCCGATGATGTCCTTCTTCTCGTCCAGCGAGAGCTGGCGATTGGAGAACTTCGGCATGTTCTGCGGTCCGGTGAGCATCGCCGTGTAGATCTGCTGTTCCTTGACGTGGTCGAGCGTCGGCGCGTACTTACCCGACGACAGCGCACCGCCACGTCCGGTGAAGTTGTGGCATGACGCGCAGTTCAGACGGAACAGTTCGCTACCGCGACCGAGGTTCTCGCCACGCAGCGACTCCTGCGCGACGACCGGCAGGACGACTTCCTTCATCGAACCGTCGGCCTGGCGCTGCATGACCTTCTCGGTCTTGCGGGTGCCGTCCGGGTTCTTCTCGAACAGCGGGCGAGGACCGCCACCCTGCGACTGGATGTAGGCGCCGAGCTGGTCGATCTGTGCGGTGTCGAACTTCGGTGGCTTGCGCTGGGCCTGAGCCTCACCGCGCGCGGCAGGCATGCGGCCGGTCGAAACCTGGAAGTAGACAGCCGCGTCGCCGACACCGATCAGGGATGGGCCGCGGTCGGCCACACCCTGCAGATTGGCACCGTGGCAGGTGATGCACGAGCTCTCGTAGAGCTTCTTGCCGTCCTGGATCAGCGCGGCGTCGCTGGTGTCCGCGACGGCGACCTGAGGCTTGGGGGACAGCAACGACGCGAGGACGCCTGCCATCATCAGGCCGGCGAGCAGTAGCAAAGCGCCACTGGCGCGGCGGCGCAGCTTACGACGCGAGCGGGACTTCTTCGCGGAGCTCGGCTTTGTGCTCGAGGTGACTGTGTCGACCTGACCGACGTCGGAAGGGCTATCCGACGGTCGCGGTGGAGATGAACTCATCGTGGTCTCTCTACTAGCGGACGGACTTCTCAGCTGTTGGCGGGAACGCGGTTCCGAGGAGCCACTCTCGCCTCATGTCTCAGTTATTCGTTGCGATCGGTGTCATCGGATGAAGGGCAGTCATCGGATGAAGTAGATGGTGACGAACAGGGCGATCCACACGATGTCGACGAAGTGCCAGTAGTAGGACACGACGATCGCAGCAGTCGCCTGGTTCGGAGTGAACTTGGCGAGCTTGGTGCGGACCAACAGGAAGATGAAGGCGACGAGACCACCGATCACGTGCAGGCCGTGGAAGCCGGTCGCCATGTAGAAGACCGAGCCGTAGGCGCTCGACGAGAGGGTCGTGCCCTCCGCGACCAGGTGGTAGTACTCGTAGGCCTGGCCGCAGACGAAGAAGGCGCCCATCACGAACGTGAGGATGTACCAGCGACGCAACCCGAAGACGTCGCCACGCTCGGCGGCGAACACGCCCATCTGGCAGGTCACCGACGACAAGATGAGGACGGTGGTGACCGGGATGGCCAATTTCAGGTTCAGTTCGGTGGGCTCCGGCGGCCAGCCGGCAGGGCCGGCATTGGCGCGTGCGACGAAATACATCGCAAAGAGTCCAGCGAAGAACATCAACTCACTGGACAGCCACACAATCGTGCCGACACTCACCATGTTGGGGCGGTTGAGCGAGTGCACGCGCGAGGTGATGGCTGTTCCCGAGGTACCTACAGCGCTAGTCACAGATTGAAGTATGACGGTTCGTAGTACGCCCTGACCACTCGGGTCGGATATTCGTGGGAACTATTTCTCTTCCCGCTGGTAGGCGCCGGTCGGAGGCGCCTTTCGGCGTGTCAGGGTACCGGTGGACCGAGCGGTGAGCGCCGTGCTTTGCTCAACTCCATGGGTACCTCCGACCACGACGATCCAGGGTCGCGGCACGACGGCCGACAGTTCGACCTCAACGGCAGGCCGATGGCGCCGCGCCGCTGGGAAACGTTGCGGCGAGCGATGATCGGCGGTCGAGCCGCGCCTCGCGACGCGCTGACGGTGACCGACCGCGACGTCGTCGTGGTCGGTGAGTCCGACGACGAGGCGGCGTCGAGCTCGTCGATCCTCGACGCCTCGACGTTGCGTCCGGCCGATCAGGCAGTCGTGCGGCACGTGCTGGCGCTTCCGGACGACGGTGTCGAGGCGGCGGTTGGCCTGGCCGCGCTCGACGAGTACGAGGCGATTCCCATCGATGTCGTCGCCGATCGGTTCGCGATTCCGGAGGGGCTTGCACCCGTGGTTCTGGCGCGCGTGCAGCTCGTCGACGCACTGCACTTGTCGCAGGAGCGCTCACGAATGGCGAGCCTGGCGTCGCGGCACTCGGGTGTCGCAGTGGGGTGGCAGATCGTCCAGCGGCCGCGATGAATCACCGCGCCGCGCGCGCATTGATCACCGCGCCGCGCGCGCATGGCACATCGTGCGGTACGACCGCGAGCAGATCGTGTGCGCAGGTCAACTAAGGTGCATGGGGTGAGCAGCGAGCAGAGCTACACCTGGCCGCAGATCCTCGGATCCGTCACCGACGGAATCGACCTGACCGTCGACCAGGCGCGATGGGCGATGGACGAGGTCATGACCGACAGCGCGACGTCGGCGCAGATCGCCGCATTCGGCGTCGGCGTGAAGATGAAGGGCGCAGCGCCTGCCGAACTCGCAGGCCTGTCGCAGGCGATGCTCGACCACGCCACCCTCGTCGACACCGACCGTGCGGCGATCGACATCGTCGGAACGGGAGGCGACCGCTCGCACACCGTGAACATCTCGACGATGACGTCGATCGTCGTCGCCGCGGCCGGCGTGCCCGTGGTCAAGCATGGCAATAGGGCTGCGTCGTCGAAGAGTGGCGGTGCCGACGTGTTGGAGGCCCTTGGCGTGACGATCTCGCTCGGTGCCGCGGAGGTCGCCGCGTGTATCGACCAGATCGGCATCGGATTCTGCTTCGCCCCGGTGTTTCACCCTGCGTTCCGGTTCACCGCTCCCGCACGGCAGCAGATCGGCATCCCGACGGTGTTCAATGTGCTCGGCCCGCTGACGAACCCGGCGAACCCACGCGCGGGATTGATCGGGTGCGCGTTCGGCGATCTCGCGCCTGTTCTCGCGCGTGCCTTTGCCGAGCGGGGTAGTTCTGTCCTTGTGGTGCGCGGCGATGATGGTCTGGACGAACTCACGACGACCACGACGTCGTCTGTGTGGCAGGTGGTCGACGGCACCGTCACCGAATTGACGATCGATCCGCGTGATCTGGGAATCGACTACGTCGACCTATCGGCGCTGCAGGGCGGAGATGCGACGGTGAACGCCGCCATCGCGCGGGAACTGCTGTCGGGAATGTCCGGCCCCGTGCGCGATGCTGTGCTCCTCAACGCTGCGGGTGCACTCGTCGCCAACGAGCAGACGTCCGCGACCGACAACGCGGGACTCACCGCGGCGTTCGCGGCGGCGACCGAGCGCGCCGCGGAGTCGATCGATTCGGGCGCAGCCGCGCGGCTGCTCGACCGGTGGGCCCAGGTCAGCGGCGAGCTCGCCAACAAGTAGGCCGGTTGCCGGGCGAGGATCACTCCTCGCCGATGGAGAAACCACCCTCGACGGCGCTCGACGAATAGCTGCGGAACGCGATGTGTGTCGCGCTGTGCCGTACTCCCGGCAGCCGATTGATCTTGCCGGTGACCACCTCGGCGATCTGCTCGTGGTCGCGTACGCGGATCTTCGCGATCAGGTCGACATCGCCCGCACACGAGTAGACCTCTTCGACGCCCGGGATATCGGCCACGGCCTGTGCCGTTTCGGGGATCTGGTGGACGTCGGCGTCGATCAGGACGATGGCGGTGATCATGCGGGCAAGCGTAGTCGGCCATCATCGGCGCGCGGGCGTGACCGGTGACGCGGCGTGCGGATGTCACGCGCATCGTGGGCGGTCTGTGACCACTCCAGCCAACGCTGCGCCGAACCGACGGGTGTGGCAAGCGCGTCGCTGGAGTCGACGATGCGGGTGCCGGGGTCGGACACCCAGCGGTAGAGCAGACCTGCCTCTTCCGGGGAGGCGCCCCGAAGTGGGGTGTCGTCTGGCAGCACTGTCTCGGCCGCCGCGACCAGCGCTGCGACCACCGGCATCGGCGCGTGTCCGCGTGGCGCTGTTCCCGCCGCAGCGAGCCGTCCGTGCCGAATGACCGCCAACTCCCACCCGCCGGCCCCGTCCGAGCGTGCGACCACCAGCTCGGCTATCGCGCAGAGGGAACTCAGACGCTGACACCGAGCGAGTTGATCGATGGTTGCGGCCATCCGGTCGCGGTGGCGCGCGGCGGTCTCGTACATCTGGGCACCGGCGACGACGTCGAGTCGCTGCGAGAGCCGCTCCAGGATCGTGTCGGATCGTCCGAGTATCAGATCGACGACGGACGTGACCGATGGCAGGTAGTCGGGAAGTGTCTGAGGGCGTGTCGAGGCGGCAGCACATCCGCCGACGACCCGACCGCCGTCGTCTGGGAGGCGACACCAATGATGGGTGGCGGTCGCGCCGAGGCGGGTCGTACAGGTTCGCAGTCCTGCGGCGTGTGCGATGAGGTCGGCGATCGCGGTCGCCGTGGTGCGCTTACCGATCGGCCCGATGCTTATTTCTCCCGGCGTGCGGGCCACACGCAGACGGGCGAACCGTTCGTTGCTCAGGGTCACCCACCAGCCGCGGTGGGGTTGCGTCGAGCGTCGGTTGTACGCCGGGGCGTGCGCAGCGAGCAATCGGAGCTCGCGAACTCCCGCCTCGAGTGCGTGCGCGCATTCGACGTGATCGACGCGTTCGGCGAGCATCACCATCTCGCCGATCCTGCGTCGGGGATCGGCTCCGGAGAAATAGGACCTCACGCGTCGACGCAGATCCGATGCCGTGCCGACGTAGAGGACCTCGTCGCTGGGGCCGCGGAACAGGTAGACGCCGGGACGCGCGGGGATTCGGTCGGCCAGGTGCCGCTTTGCGCGCAGCTGCGGATCGGTACGTGGCAGGTAGCGGGTGAGTTCGCGATAGCTCTGTACGCCCTGATTCCCGACGCGTTCGAGAAGGTGGTGAAAGACCTCGACGGTCGCGCGGGCATCGTCGAGAGCGCGGTGCGTCGGGCGGACGGTGACGTCGAACAGATCGGCCAGAGCCGACAGGCGCACCGTCGGCGCCTCGTCGCGTCCGAGGATGCGTCTTGCCATGGTGACCGTGCACAGCGTTGCACTGAACGGCCACTGCAGGTGTAGGCGCAGCGCGTTCTGCCGCAGGAACGACATGTCGAACCGGGCGTTGTGGGCGACGAGAATCGATCCGCGCGCGAACTCGATGAACGACGGCAAGACCTCGTCGATGCGTGGCGCGTCGTAGACCATCGCCTCGGTGATCCCGGTGAGCGCGACGATCTGCGGTGGAATCGGGAGTCCCGGATCGACGAGTGTCGCGAACTCGCCGAGTACCTCGCCGCCACGAATCTTCACCGCGCCGATCTCGGTGATGCGGTCGTTGGTGGCACTGCCGCCGGTTGTCTCGAGGTCGACGACGACGAGCGTGGTGTCGAACAGGGACCGATCAGAGAACTCGTCGTCGAGAGTGCTCTCGAGGTCGGCGCTCGCGAGGTCTGAGAACGAGAGCTGATCGCCACTGGATGTCACGTCGCGAACAATAGTTCGAACCACCGACACCGCTGATTCGTTGCTGGTG
This sequence comes from Gordonia sp. 852002-50395_SCH5434458, assembly GCF_001665905.1. Lineage (NCBI taxonomy): Bacteria > Bacillati > Actinomycetota > Actinomycetes > Mycobacteriales > Gordoniaceae > Gordonia > Gordonia sp. 852002-50395_SCH5434458. The sequence goes on along the minus strand of NZ_LZTC01000010.1, from coordinate 1,585 downwards.
AGGCGCGTGTTCCGAATGTGGCGATTCGTCGCCAACTGGTTTCTGGTGCCGGGCCTCCGCGACTCGGTCGGCCGGACTTGTCGGTGGGGGTGCCTAGTCTCGCGGTGAGAAGGAGGCAGTGGTGCGCGTTGCTGCCGGGAGGAGGGGAAGCCTCCCGACGACATGCGCATCCCGAGGATTTCACACCACTGAGACGGAGATCACATCATGGACATCGATTGCAGCACCTGCCCCGGTCGTGAACACGCCTGCGACGGCTGTGTGATGACAGTGCTTTTCGGCCCGCTGAACAGCCAGGATGCCAGCGCCGGGTGGCGACGGGGGTGGCCAACCGGCACCCGAGATAACGACGCCGAGATCCACGCCGCCATAGATACATTCACGGGCGCTGCAATGGCCTCCAACGTCGATGCACGATCTGCAAGAGCAAGCATCTGCGCAGTTCAAGCGGCCAGTTCGTCGTCCGAATCACCGACATTGCGTGCTGGCTAGGGCGCGGAGGTCGAACACGCTGTTTGTCGGTTAGTGGACAGACACGCATCCGGTTTCGTAACCTTTCCGAAACCTTTGCGAAGCGTCCCTCTCCAACAGGAGAGGTTCGCAGGGGTCACCGCTCAATCGCCGAGGCTACGAGTCTCGGCGTACCGGGGAACCACTCATTTTTTCGGAGCTTTCCGAATGGGGGTGAATCGCGCTCTCGATCCGGGTGTTCGCACTCGAATCGCATGCGCGTAGGGCCATTTCTTCCGGCCCGAATCCGACAGCTAACCCGGTCGGCGGTAGAGGGAGAACAAAGGAGAACACCCTTCGTGGCCAAACATCGTTTGGAACAGCCCGACCGCGGCAAGGTCGCAAAGAAGGCGGTAATCGCCGGGTCGATCACGTTCGGCTCGCTTGCCGCTGTCGCTGGTCCCGCTCTGGCCGCGCCGGTCACCGTGCCCAACGTCGGCACGTTCGAACTTCCCGGCGTCGACACCAAGCAGATTCCGGCACAGTTCCAGCAGCAGAAGGCGCCGGTCGTCAAGAAGCAGGATGTCGCGAAGTCGCCCGACGCCACAGTCGAGATCCCCAACGTCGGCAAGTTCACGCTTCCGGGTATCAGCGACAACCAGATCCCACAGCAACTTCGGCCGCGTGGCGGAGCTCCGCTGCTCGCCCCGACGCAGACCGCAGGCGAGAAGGCCGTGCGCGCCGCTGAGACCAAGATCGGCGCCCCCTACTCGTACGGTGCTTCCGGACCCAACGCCTTCGATTGCTCCGGCCTCACCAGTTGGGCCTTCCGTCAGGCAGGTCTGACGATTCCGCGCGACAGCTACGGACAGCTCGGCGGTGGCACCGCGGTCGCCTCGCTGGCGAACGCGAAGCCCGGCGACATCCTGGTGTTCAACGGTGGCGGACACGTTGGCCTCTACATCGGCAACGGACAGTTCATCCACGCATCGACCTACGGCGTCCCCGTGAAGAAGGACGTCGTGAAGAATTGGAGCTTGGTCGGTATCCGTCGCTACTGAGCGACGAGATCGACAGAGTTCGTGACGGCGGGCGGATCACGCGTTGACGCGTGATCCGCCCTCTTATACACATC